>JBGTCW010000197.1:0-2585 GCA_041748635.1 Ilumatobacteraceae bacterium
GACCACGTCGCGGTGTCCGACACGCCTGTGGCCGCGAGCAAGCGCAGCCAGAGCCGCTTGGGGATCGCAGCGAACGGACTCCGGCTCGACAGCTGGCGTTTGGCCTCGCTGAGCCGGTTCTCGGCGATGACGGCCGCCGGGTCGGTGCCCGGCAGCCAGTTCACCGAGACGTTGAACCGATAGTCGCGCTCGGCCAGCTCTCGGGCACCCCATGCCGAGATCTTCAGAATTCCGGGGCCGCTCAGACCCCAGTGGGTGACGAGGACAGGTCCTGTGCTCGCGAGTTTGCTCTGCTGAATGCCGACGTCTGCAGGATTCACCGAGAGCCCGGCCAAGCCGGCGAGTCGGGGATCGGTGATCTTGAAGGTGAACAGAGATGGTGTTGCCGGCTGCAGTTCGTGACCGAGACTCGATGCGAGCTTGGCCCCAGCAACCAGCCGAGTTCCGCCCGTCGCGATGAGCACATTCGCTGCGGTGAAGGTGTTACCGCGGGATGTTGCGAGTTCGAAGTGGTCCCCGTTCCTCGCGATCGAGGTCACCGCTTCCGAGGTGCGGATGCTCACCCCTGCGTCACGAGCGGCACCGAGCAGGGTGTCGACGATCGTCTGCGAGTCGTCGGTGTCAGGGAACATCCGACCGTCGGCCTCGGTCTTCAAGGTGACGCCACGGCTGGCAAACCACTCGACCGTGTCGGCGGCACCGAATCGATGGAGGGGACCGATCAACGACTTCTCACCGCGGGGATAGTTCCGACTCATCTCACGCGGCTCGAAACACGCGTGCGTCACGTTGCAGCGGCCGCCTCCGGAAATCTTCACCTTGTGCAGCAGATGCGACGTCTTCTCGAGAATCAGCACCGACTTCTCAGAGTTCTCAGCGCAAGTGATCGCTGCGAAGAATCCTGCTGCGCCTCCGCCGACAACGATGAGGTCAACGAACATGGTCGATGACTGTAGGGATGATGAGCGGCCGCTGGCGCGGTGCTGCAGGCAACACCTGCCGTCAAGCGGAGCGTGCCTCGCGCCACAGCCACCAGAGCAGTGGAAGCTGCATCGGCAGACGGATCCAGTTCTGAGGACCCGTGGCGGTGCCGACGCTGCGGGTCATGGTCCCGTCGACCGGTTTGACCTCGACGTTGTTGATCGCCATGTCGACATTCGCGGGGAACACCGCAACCGTGAGCGCTATCAATGCCACCGCCGAGGCGCGGCGGGTCTGCGGGGCGATCATCCCGAGTCCGAGCACGATTTCGGCGGCGCCGCTGAGCTGGTTGGCGGCTTTCGCGTTCGGGAACCAGTCCGGCACGATCGACTCGAAGAAGTCTGGCTTGGCGAAGTGCATGATGCCCGCCGACGTGAACAGCGCACCGGCGAGGTAGGGAGACAAGCGCGACATGTTCTGAGTCAAGCCGCTGGGCAACCGCTGGTCGCAGCCGAACCCGAGCCGCGTACGCTGTTCGACGTGACAGACACGTCCGTCAACGTCGAGGTGTTGCCGAGCGACTGGCGGGAGCAGGTGCTCTCGCTGGCCAAGGAGCGCGATGCCGTCATCCTCGCTCACAACTATCAGGTGCCCGAGATCCAGGACATCGCCCATCACGTCGGTGACTCGCTCGGTCTGTCGCGTGTGGCCGCCGAGGTCGAGGCGTCGACGATCGTGTTCTGCGGCGTCCACTTCATGGCCGAATCGGCAAAGATCCTCGCCTTCGACAAGACCGTCCTGATCCCCGATGCGGCAGCTGGTTGCAGCCTGGCCGAGACGATCAATGGCGAGCAGTTGCGGGCGTGGAAGGCCGAACACCCCGGTGCGGTCGTCGTCAGTTACGTGAACACCACTGCCGAGGTCAAGGCCGAGACCGACATCTGCTGTACGTCGTCGAACGCTGTCGAGGTCGTCGAGTCGATCCCGCGCGACACCGAGATCCTGTTCTGCCCCGATCAGTTCCTCGGCGCTCACGTGCAGCGGATCACCGGCCGCGACAACATGCACATCTGGTTGGGTGAGTGCCACGTGCACGCCGGGATCAACGGAGCGGACCTCAAGGCGCAGGTCGCCGCCGAGCCCGACGCCGAACTGTTCGTGCACCCCGAGTGTGGTTGCGCCACGAGCGCCCTGTACCTCGTCGGTGCCGGCGTCGTGCCCGAGGCGCGCACGAAGATCCTCTCCACCGGCGGCATGGTCGACGCCGCTCGCGAGACCACGGCGAAGAAGGTGCTCGTGGCGACCGAGACGGGGATGATCCACCAGCTCGAGAAGGTGAATGCAGTCACCGAGTTCATCCCGGTCAACCGGGCGGCGGTGTGCAAGTACATGAAGATGATCACGCCGGCGAAACTTCTGCGCTCGCTGCGCGATGGCACCGACGAAGTGCTGGTCGACCGCGACATCGCCGATCGAGCCCGTCGGTCCGTCGAGCGCATGATCGCCATCGGCACCCCGTCCGCCACCGCCGAATGACGTGACCAGCCCTCCAGCGCGTCGTAGCGGTCCTCCGGGGTCGGGTCCGGGAGGACCGACCGGTCCTCCGGGGTCGGGTCCGGGAGGACTGCGGTGACGCTGCCGCGCCGGTTGGCGGCGCCGGCGCC
>JBGTCW010000198.1:0-2204 GCA_041748635.1 Ilumatobacteraceae bacterium
CGCATCTCGGTGTCGCCGCGATCCTGGGTGTGTGTCCGTTCTACAGCCGACCGTCGCAGGCTGGGTTGGAGACCCACTTCCGTGCGATCGCCGGTTCGACCGATCTTCCCGTCGTGTTGTACGACATCCCCAAGCGCACCGGCCGCAAGATCGACAGCGCCACGATCGTGCGGCTTGCGCACGACGTGTCGAACATCGTGGCGCTCAAGGACGCAGCCGGCGATCCGGGCGCCACTGCGGCAGTGGCAGCGAACTGCCCGACCGACTTCGAGGTCTACTCCGGCGACGACGCGATGACCCTTGCGCTGCTCGCTGTGGGGGCCGTCGGAGCGATAGGTGTGGCGACGCACTGGTGTGCACCCGACCACGTCGAGATGTTCGATGCCTGGGAACGAGCCGACGTCGACGCAGCCCGCCGAATCAACGCCCGCCAGTTGGAGAGTTACGAGTTCGAGACCAGCGACGACGCGCCGAACCCGGTACCGTCGAAGGCCATGCTGCGAACACTCGGTCACGCCGTCGGAGAGTGTCGATCACCGATGGGCCCGACGCCCGCCGGCCTCGAACGTGCGGCCCGCGAGGTCTACGACCGGCTGGTGACAGCTCGTGGCTGACCGCACGCTCGCTCCCGGCGCAACCGACCCGAAGGTCCCGGTCAGGGTCGTCTTCCTCGGTGGCCTCGGCGAGATCGGCCGGAACTGCATGGCGATCGAGCAGGGGCCGGCCGACGACCCCGACCGCACCGTGATGCTCATCGACTGCGGCCTCATGTTCCCCGAGGCGAACATGCACGGCGTCGATTTGATCCTGCCTGACTTCACCTACCTGCGCGAGAACGCGAACCGCATCCAGGCGCTGGTGTTGACCCACGGCCACGAGGATCATGTCGGCGCGATCCAGTACCTCCTCCGTGACCACGACGGGATCGGGGATCTTCGCGACGCTCCCTTGCCCGTCTACGGCTCACGCCTGGCCCTCGGGATCGCCCGAAACCGCATCGAAGAGGCGGGCCTGATGTCGAAGATCGACATGCGCCCGGTCGTCGACGGCGACACGATCGACATCGGACCGTTGCTGGTCGAGTTCATTCCCGTGACGCACTCGGTGCCTCACGCGCACGCAATCGCCGTGCACACCGCGCAGGGCGTGGTGCTTCACTCCGGCGACTACAAGATCGATCTCACCCCGGTCGACTCGCGTCGCCTCGACCTGGCACGCCTCGGTCAACTCGCCAAAGACCCGGGCATCCGTTTGCTGATGTCCGACTCCACCAACGCCGAAGAGGCCGGCTACGCGCCGAGCGAGACGAGCGTCGGAGCGGTGCTCACTGGCTTGTTCGCCGCACATCGCGACCGGCGGATCATCACGGCCAGCTTCGCCAGCCACCTGCACCGCATCCAGCAGATCGCCACTGCAGCGATCGCCGACGGTCGAAAGATCGCCACGCTGGGGCTGAGCATGAAGAAGAACATTCGACTCGGGCGCGATCTCAAGGTGCTTGACATCCCCGAGTCGGCGATCATCGACATCGAGGAGATCGACAAGTACGAGCCCGGTCAGATCTGCATCATCTCCACCGGATCGCAAGGCGAGCCGATGTCTGCGCTCGGTCTGATGGCACGGGGTGAGAACAAGTGGCTCAAGCTCGGCGAGCACGACACCGTCGTGTTGTCGAGTCATGCGATCCCGGGCAACGAGGGCAACGTGAACGCCGTGATCGACGGGCTGATCCGGATGGGCGCAGAGGTGGTGCACTCCGGGATCATGGACGTGCACGCCACCGGACACGCCCAGGCCGACGAGATCAAGACGTACCTCTCGATCGTGAACCCCGAGTGGTACGTGCCGATTCACGGCGAGTACCGCCACATGGTCGCCAACGCGAAGCTCGGTGAGTTGATGGGCGTGCCGCGCGACCGGGTCATCCTGTGCGAGGACGGCGACGTGATCGAGTTGACCGAGCGCGATTTGCGGCCGGTCGGCAGGGTGCCCTCGGGCTATTTGTACGTCGACGGCATCGTCGGCGACGTCGGCCAGGGCGTGCTGCGCGATCGCCAGAAGCTCGCCGAGGAGGGCGTCGTCGTCGTGGTCGTCACGGTCGACATCCAGACCGGCAAGGTGCTGGTCGGACCAGAGATCATCACCCGAGGCTGGGTCTACGCGCCCGAGGCCGAGGATCTGCTCGACGAGGCGTGTGATGCCAT
>JBGTCW010000199.1:0-4319 GCA_041748635.1 Ilumatobacteraceae bacterium
CGAAGTGGCGGGCAGTTACATCGCGGGTCTGACCCCTGATGTAATCGTCTACATGGAGCGGGCGGCGTTGTCGAAACGGGTGTACTGGCCGAGGAAGACGAGGCGCTTGGTACCGATCGGGCCGGAGCGGTGCTTCGACACGATCACCTCGGCCGAGCCCTTGTCGGGCGACTCGGGGTTGTACACCTCGTCGCGGTAGAGGAACATCACCACGTCGGCGTCCTGCTCGAGCGAACCCGACTCGCGGAGGTCGGCGAGCATCGGGCGCTTGTCCGAACGGGACTCGAGATTTCGGCTGAGCTGGCTGAGCGCGACGATCGGCACCTCCAGCTCGCGGGCGAGCACCTTGAGGTTCCGGCTGATCTCGCTGACCTCCAGCTGTCGGTTCTCCGACGCACCACTGCCGCTCATCAGCTGGAGATAGTCGATCATGATCAAGGCGAGTCCGCCGTGCTGGGCCTTGATGCGCCGGGCCTTCGCACGGATCTCCATCACGGTCACCTGCGGGTTGTCGTCAAGGAACAGCGGCACCTCGAGACGTCCGACGGCGAGGCCGATCTTCGACCAATCGCTCTCGCTCAGCTTGCCGGTGCGCAACTTGGTCGAGTCGACCTTGGCCTCGCTCGACAAGATGCGTTGTGTCAACTCGGAGTGACCCATCTCGAGCGAGAACACCAACACCGGCTTCTCGGAGTGCTTCGCAATGTGGGTTGCCATGCCCAACCCGAAACTGGTTTTTCCCATCGCAGGCCGCGCACCGACGATGTTGAGGGTGCTCGGTTGCAGGCCCGACAGCAGTTCATCGAGGTCGTCGTAGCCGGTCGCGGCGCCGGTGATGGTGTCGCCGCGCTCGTAGTTCTCCTCGAGTTGATCCATCGCGATGTTCAGCAGTTCCTGGATCGGGCGCGTCGAATCGACCACCCGGTCTTCGGCGACTTCGAACATCTTCGACTCGGCGAGGTCGACCGCCTTGGTGACGTCGTCGGGCTCGGAGAACGCCAGGTCGGTGATCTCGCCCGCCGTGTGGATCAGTCGGCGCAGCAGCGCGGTGTCCATCACGATGCGGGCGTAGTGCTCGGCGCCCGACACCGATGGAGTTGCGTTCTGGAGATCGTTCAGCCGCTCGATGCCGCCGACCTCGTCGAGCAGGCCGTGGCGCCGGAGTTCGTCGGCGACGGTGACCACGTCGACCGGCCCGGACGACGAGTACAGCGAGCGGATCGAGTCGAAGACGTGCTGGTGCGCAGGGCTGTAGAAATCACGGACCTTGAGGCCTGCTTCGCCGACCACGCCGATCGCATCGCGGCTGAGCAGCAGCGAACCCAACACCGATTCCTCGGCCTGGAGGTTGTGAGGAGGGACTCTGCCGCTGCGATTCGGTGCAGCAGCGCTCCGCTGGTGGCGGCTGGTGGCGAATTGTTCGTCGATCGACATGGGGACACCACTCTTCCAGGGACTTCCTGTGTGGCGGAAGAGGAACAACCCTGGGTTTTCGCTGTTGATCGGCTGTGGACAACCACGGCGATCTGTGGACACGGCCTTGGGGACGAACCTGTGGACAGGCGCGTCGAACACGGCCTCTCTGACCGAAACCTGGAACGCTCGGGCCGCCACGACGGGCGGGCCGACGAGGACGTCAGTCGGCGGCGACGACGTCGATGGTGATCGGGAACGAGACGTCGTTGTGCAACGACGCCGTCACCGTGTGTTGCCCGGTGGTCTTGATGACGTCGAGTTCGAGCTGACGTCGATCGATCTCGATGTCGGTCTGCTCGCGAACCGCGTTCGCGACGTCGGCGGCCGTGACCGAGCCGAACAGCTTTCCCTCGGGGCCTGCCTTGGTGGTGACCGTGATGATCTTGGGCACGAGCGTGCTCGCGATCTGGGTGGCAGCGTCGCGGGCACTCGAGTCACGCTGATCGCGTGCCTGGCGCATCCGGCCAGCCTGATCGACTGCACCGTCCGAGGCCGCGAACGCGTGGCCCTTGGGGAGCAGGAAGTTGCGAGCGTGACCGTCGGCGACTTCGACGATGTCGCCGCGCTTGCCGAGCCCGTCGAGATCAGAGCGGAGAATCACTTTCATCGCTCAGACCTCCTCGGTCTCGGTGACGTCGATCGACTCGACGCCGTCGGCGCTCTCGATCGACCCGTTGTCGGTGACGTCGGACGTGTCGAGTGTGGTGTCGTCACTGAGGTTGGTCTCGCGGTCACGACCGCCGTCACGGCCTCCGTCGCGCCCACGTCCGCCCGTGCGGGTGGAGGCGACGCGCTTCGCGTACGGCAGCAGCGCCATCTCGCGAGCGACCTTGACGGCGTTGGCGACCTCACGCTGCTGCTGCAGGGTGTTGCCTGCGACGCGACGATTCTTGATCTTGGCGCGATCGCTCATGAAGCGCTGCAGCAGATCGACATCTTTGTAGTCGATGTACTCGACCTTCTCGATGACGAGGACGCTGGTCTTCTTCTTGAACTTGCGCGGATTGAGGTCTCGGGCGCTTCGCGCCTTGTTCTTCTTGCTTGCCATGGTGATTCCTGGTGGTTCCTTACGACTGGAAAATCAAAATCTTCGATGCTTCGAGGGGGAGATCAGAACGGCTCTTCGTCGCCGTACACAGGATCGGGGGCACGACCGCCACCGCCGCCGCCACCGCCACCGCCGCCACCTGAGGTTGCGTCGTCACGGCTGATGCGCTCGACCTGGGCCTGCGCCCACCGCAAGCTCGGGCCGAGTTCGTCGGCGATCACTTCGGTGACGTTGCGCTTCTCGCCCTCCTTGGTCTCGTAGGAGCGCTGCTCCAACCGACCCGTCACGATGACGCGATTGCCCTTGTTCAGGCTGGCCGCGGCGTTCTCGCCCAAGTCGGCCCAGGCGACGATGTTGAAGAACGAAACCTGCTCTTGCCACTCTCCATTGACCTGGTAGCGACGATTGACTGCGAGTCCGAAGCTGGCGACGCCCCGGCCGCCGGTCGTGTAGCGCAGCTCGGGATCCTTGGTGAGGTTGCCGACCAGCGTGACGCTGTTCTCCGATGCCATGTTGTTCCCCTTCGGTGTTGGCCGCTGCGCTCAGGCAGGGCTCGGTGCCATGCCGCGGCGCTCGGCCTCGGCGTCGGGCAGTCGGATGAGCTTGTGACGGACGACGTCGTCCGCAAGACGGAGCGTGCGCTCGAGTTCATCCAGAGAGCCAGCCGGCGCCACGATCTCGGCGACCATGTAGTAACCGGACGGCTTCTTGTTGATCGGGTAAGCGAACTGGCGCTTGCCCCACCAATCGATCTTGCCGTTGAGTTCGCCGCCAGCGGTGGTGACACCGTCGGTCACCGTCTTCATCCAGGCCTGCGCCTTGGGGTCATCGACGTCGCCGTCGATGATGATCATCATTTCGTATGCACGCATCATGCGTGTTTCCTCCCTTCGGATCCCCCACGACGGCCTGATGACGGCTTCGTGGCGGGAGCCCCGGTTCGGGGCAGGGCCAATATGGACCTGCGTACCTTATCGGTGCTCCGTGGCGTCGCGTTCGCTGACATGGGGACCACCCTGAACAGGGGCTGCGACACAGTTGATCGAGGTGGCGCCGGGCTCAGGTCGAACAGCGATCGGCTTCGGTCCCGTCGATCAGTTCGACGTTCGCACCGGGGCCGAGGCCGAGCGCCTCGAGTCCGCCGGCGAACACCTCGATCGCCACGTCGTACGGCTCGTCGGGCGAGTAGAGCGGGCAGTCGCCAGCGGGCGTGTCGAGGCACGGGTCCATGTCGGCGGAACCGACGTGGTCGCCGTCCGGTCCGAACCACGCGATCGACAGCGGCGTCGGCGTCTGGAACATGTAGAAGCTGCCCGTGCGCGCCTCGTCGAATCGGAACGCCATGCCGACCGGTTCGCCGAGGTCGGTCACCCCCATCAAGCCGCGGCCCCGTTCGTCGGCGTCGTCAGCGAGCCAGAGACACACCTCACAGACCTCGCCGTCGCGGTCGGTGATCCGAGCGGTGATCGTGCTGAAACCGGTGGGCGCGACCGCGTCGTCCACCTCTGGACCGGAGGACACGGTCGGCGTCGCCGACGCAGTCGGCGCAGTCGACGCGTCCGGTGCGGACGACACCGCCGACTCGTCGGTGACCGCCTCGTCCGCTTCCCCCCCAGAGCAGGCACCACACGTCGCTGCGACCAGCAGCACCGAGCCGACGAGCGCGTTGCGCTTCATCGGGGCTGGATCACGACCGTCCGCCGACGGGGATGATCCGCAGCAGATGGTTCCAGCGACATTCGACGCACGCCTCGACCACGTAGGCACTGAGTTCCTCGGAGCGCGCGTTGAGTTG
>JBGTCW010000200.1:0-12920 GCA_041748635.1 Ilumatobacteraceae bacterium
CTCGCCGAGTCGGGGTACATCGTGCAACGCGACGGTCACTGGGTGAGTGACTACTCGCTCGACCAGGTCGGTATCCCCGAAGGCATCCGTGAGGTGGTCGGTCGCCGCCTGTCGGCGTTGTCGTCGACGGTCAATTCGGCACTCTCGATTGCGGCCGTGATCGGCCCCGAATTCGACGTGGCGACGATCGATGCCGCCGGTGGTCCTTCGGGTGACGACCTGTTCGACGCGCTGGACGACGCCGTACGGGCCTCGGTGATCCGCGAAGTCGCCGGCAGCTACGGGCGCTATGCCTTCGCCCACGCGCTGGTGCGCTCGACGCTCTACGACGAACTCTCGACGAATCGTCGGGTACGGCTGCACTGGAAGGTGGGCGAGGCGCTCGCTGCGCGTCACGCCACCGAGGCACAGTACATCGACCAGCTCGCCCATCACTTCGGCGAAGGGGCGATGGCCGGCGACCCGATGGTGGCGCTCGAATGGTGTGTGAAGGCGGCGGAGCGCGCTGCCGGCGACCTCGCGTTCGAGGCGGCAAACCGGTCGTACGAGCGAGCGCTCGCGGCGCTCGAACTCGTCGAGGACCCCGACCTGGCGGTGCAGGCCGACATCGAGATCGCTCGAACCGAGATGTTGCGCCATGCCGGTGACGAAGCGTTCCTGGACGCCGGCTTTCGGGCAGCTGCGACCGCTCGTCGTCTGGGTGACGCCGAGCGTCTTGGACGCGCCGTTCTGGCGATGGACGACGAGAGCCCCCCGGACGCAGCAGGGCCTGGAGACACACTTCTGGCGCTCGTCACCGAAGCGCTCGATGCGCTCGACACCGAGCCGTCGGAGTTGCGGGCCGGGCTTCTCGGCATGCAGGCGCTCCAGACGTACTGGGGCCCCGAGCGCGACGTACGCATCGCCATCGGGCTCGAAGCACTCGCCATGGCGCGCGAGGTGGGGAGCGCGCCGTCGATGTCGCGGATCCTCTCGCGCAGCTGGGCGTTCATCGACGCCTCGAAGCCCAGCATGCACGAGATCGCGGCGTACTCGCGCGAGACGTTGGCGCTGGCGCGGCCGGGGACCGGTGCGTACATGGGCGCGCTGGAGAATCTCAGCGCCGCGGCGGCCACGGTCGGCGACACCGATGCCGCCCTCGACTACCTCGATCAGCTGTCGACGATGGCTCGCGACACTCGTCTGTCGGTAGCGATCTTCCGGTCGATGAACTTCTCGGCGCTGCTCGCCGTGCACGTCGGCGAGATCGAACGAGCCGAGACCGAGGCACTCGAAGCGTTCGAGTACGGCAATCAGCACGCACAGGCAGGACGGGCGATCGCCAACTACGGCGGGATCATCTACAACGTTCGGCGGGCGCAGGGACGTGGCGTCGAACTGCTCCCGATGCTCGAAGGTCTCGTCGAGTCGCAGCCCACCCTGCCGGTCTGGAGGATCGCGCTCGCCGGTGCCTGCTACTTCGCAGGGCGGACCGACGAATTGCGTGACCATGTGATCTGGTTGAGCGCCGACCGGTGTGCCCGGATACCGATCGACATCGAATACCCGGTCACACTGTGCGGTCTCGGCCGGTTGGCACCGTATGCCGACCTCGACACCGAGACGTGCGAGTTCGTGTATGCGACCCTTGCTCCGTTCGCTGGGATCATGAACTACACGGGGACGAGCATCTCCGACGCGAACGACGTGGCGCTCGCCTGTCTCGCCGAGCACCTCGGCCAGCACGACGTCGCCGACGGTCACTACCGGGCCGCCATCGCTCTCGCCGACCGGGCCCGGGCAATCCCCTATGGCGCCCACTATCGCTACGAATGGGCCCGGGCGCTCGTCGACCGGGGGGAACCCGAGCGCGCCAAGCCGTTGCTGGCCGAGGTGGCTGAGAGCGCCGAGGGTCGCGACATGCACGGGCCAGACGGCTACGTGACCTGGTCGGCCACGTTGCTCGACCGCTTGTCGTGACGCCCGATCATTGCGGCGCGCTACGTTGAGCAAGTGCAGATGCTTCGTTGTCCGCGATGCCGGGGCGTGACGGTTCTCGAGACGCTCGATTGTCCGAGTTGCGGGTTGGGGGTGGGCTTGCACCCGCCGACGCTCGCGATGCATCAGGCGACGCCCAACGGCGTCAGCATCGATGGACGCACCTGGCTTCCCTGCTCGAATCGGGACTGGCGGTGCAATTGGCTGGTCGCCGAGGACGTCGGAGCGGCTCGGTGCCTGTCGTGTCGATTGAACCGTCGGCGACCGGACGCATTCGACACGCCAGCGTTGGAGAAGTTGGCTGACGCATCGCGAGTGATGCGCCGACTCCTCGTCCAACTCGCCGAACTCGGGTTGCCCGTTGACCCGTTCTACGAACGCGACGGCGGCCTCGCCTTCGACCTGCTGTCGTCTGATTCTGGGCAGGGTCGAGTCACCATCGGTCACGCCAATGGAGTCATCACGATCGACTTGATCGAGACCCTCGACCACTACCGAGAGGCCCTCAGGATCCGGTTGCGAGAGCCGTATCGCACGATGCTCGGGCACTTCCGCCACGAGGTGGGTCACTACTACCAGTGGATCCTCGTCGAACAGACCGGCTGGATCGACGAGTGCCGCGAGCTCTTCGGTGACGAGCGGGCGTCGTACTCCGATGCGATCGACCGCCACTACCGCGAGGGCGCACCAGAGGGTTGGGAGGCGTCGTACATCTCCGAGTACGCGACGATGCACCCCTGGGAGGACTTCGCCGAGTCGTTCGCGCACTACCTCCACATCACCGACTCGTTGACGACCGCCGCCGCTGGTGGGCTCGTGTTGCAGGCGAGCCGTGTCGACGGTCTCGTCGATGCCGACATCGCCCCGCGCGGCTCGTACCAGGACGCCTCGTCGAGCGAGATGCTGACCGACTGGCAATGGTTGTCGCTGCTGCTGAACCGGGTGAACCACGCAATGGGTCGCGGCGACCTGTATCCCTTCACGCTCACCCAACCGGTGCGCACCAAGATCGACTTCGTGCATCGCGTGGTGCAAGATGTCGCCAGGCGCACCGCTGGCCAGCCGGTGCTCGCCTGCCTGCCGGTCACGTACTCGGAATCGCTGGCGTGAGGCGAAACCGACGATGGACGTAACTTTCTGGGGAACCCGGGGATCGATCGCCAAGGCGGGACCGACGACGGTTCGTTACGGCGGCAACACCTCGTGTGTCTCGGTGCGCTCGGATGCGGGGACGTTGGTGGTCGTCGACTGCGGTACCGGAGCCCACGGGCTCGGCCAGCATCTGATCGAGCAGTCCGGCGGCGAGCCGGTCGATGGGCACATCCTCGTCAGCCACACGCACTGGGACCACATCCAGGGCCTGCCGTTCTTCGCGCCCCTGTTCCAGAGCGGTTGCCACTGGCACGTGTCGGGTCCGAGTGGCTTCGGCGAGTCGTTGTCGGAGATCCTCGCAGGACAGATGGAGTACGCATACTTCCCGGTGGCGATCGATCAACTGGAGGCGTCGGTCGATCACCAGGACCTCGTGGAGGGGTCGTTCGACATCGACGACATCGGCGTCGAGACCCGGTTCCTCAACCACCCGGCGCTGACCCTCGGCTATCGGCTGGAGGCCGACGGAGCAGTGGTGGTGTACTCCTCCGACCACGAGCCGTACGACCATGAACTCGCCGCAGGTGGCGACGTCGGGCGCAACCGGCACGACGACGCCCACGCACGCTGGATCGCCGGCGCCGACCTGCTGATCCACGATGCGCAGTACCTCGCATCGGAGTACGCCGCGCACGTGGGCTGGGGCCACAGCACGGTCGAGTACGTCGTCGACGTGGCCCGTCGTGCCGAGGTCGCGCGAGTGGCGCTCTACCACCACGATCCGAATCGATCGGACGATGCCGTCGACGAGGTCGTGGCGATCGCTCGAGCGCACGCGCTCGCCACCGGGTACGACGGAGAGATCTTCGCAGCGGCCGAGGGCATGACCGTCACGGTCAGAGGGGATGCGTCGCGGGGCGCCCGTCTCGTCGAGCGGCGGCGATCGCTTGCCGTGGCAACGTCGGCTCGTTCGAAGCGCTCCAACACGGTGGTCGTGTTCGCCCCGACGGCGGACATCGCAGAGGTCCTGATCGGTGCCGCCCACGCCGAGGGACTCGACGTCATCGTGTCCGACGACCTGCGTGCGGCGTTCGACGACGTGCGTCGACACTCACCTGGCATCGTGCTCGCCGAGGCGGTCGACGATGACGGCGGGTTCGATCTCGTCGCGGCGATCCGGCACCTCGACGATGCGCAGCTCAGCTCCGTTCCGCTGATCATGGTCGGGCCGTCAGCGGCGCGCTGGCGACCCGACGCCGTCGAGACCGGCATCACCGAATGGCTGGTCTGGCCGGCCAGCGCTTTCTTCGTTCGCACCAAGCTGCGCGCCTGGCTCCTGCGACGGGCGAACCGTTGGCAGAACGCGCCGCTGCCGAGCGACGAAGCCGAGCGACTCGAAGCCCTGCACGAGCTGGCGGTGCTCGACACCGAGCCCGAGGAGCGGTTCGATCGGCACACGAGCGAGATCAGCGCTCTGCTCGACGTGCCCGTGGCGCTGGTGTCGCTCGTCGACGACGATCGTCAGTGGTTCAAGTCGCACCACGGCATCGAGATCAGTGAGACGCCACGGGACATGTCGCTGTGCGCGCATGCGATCCTCGGCGACGATGTGCTCGAAGTGCCGGACGCTCTGACCGACGATCGCTTCGCCGACAATCCGATGGTGGTCGGCGGACCTCGCATGAGGTTCTACGCCGGCATGCCGCTCGTGCTGCGCAGTGGCAAGCGGGTGGGCACGCTCTGCGTGGCCGACACACGACCACGCAAGCTGGACGACGACGAGATCGATCACCTCCGACGCGTGGCGCGCCGTGTGGTCGAGGAACTCGAAGCCCCGTAGGTCACCGTCCCGTAGGTCACCGCCCGGGCGAGCGTGACTCGACCAGGGAGGCGAGATGCTCGACGATGTCGGGATCAGCTGACTTCGGGATCGAGATGATCGCCAGATCGGCCCCGACTTCGGCCATCGCGTCGATCGAGTCGAGCGCCGCGTCGTCGTCTTCGACGTAGCGGATCAGCGTGCTGCACGTGATGTCCGCGGGATCGCGACCGATCTCGGCGCAGCTCCGGTGGAGCACGTCGCGGCACTCGGCGAACTCGGCAGGATCAGTGCCGCTGAAATTCCAGTGGTGAGCGAACCGTGCCGCGAGCGGCAGCGTTCGTGTCCGGCCGCGACCACCGATGCAGATCGGCAATGGCTGTTGCAGCGGCTTCGGATTGTTCAGCGCGTCGGTGATCCGGTAGTACCGACCCTCGAAGGTCGTGCGGTCACGCGTGAGGAGACCATCGAGCACTGCGAGGCCCTCCTCGAACCGATCGAAGCGCTCGCGCATCGAGCCGAGTTCGATGCCGAACGCGTCGCACTCCTCGTCGTTCCAGCCGGCACCGATGCCGAGCTCCAGCCGGCCCGCCGAGACGATATCGAGCGTCGAGGCCATGTTCGCCAGGACCGCCGGATGTCGGTAGACCATGCCGCTGACGAGGACGCCACCGCGTAGTCGCGTTGTCTCGCGCAGCAACGCCGTGAGGGTGATCCAGCCCTCGAGGCAGTCCTCGGTCGAGTCGCCGAACAGCGGGTACAGATGGTCGAACGTCCACGCCGACTCGAACACGGGGTACGCGTCGGCGCGCTGCCACACGTCGAGCAGCCATGGCCAGGTCGTCCGCTGCGGTGAAGTCGACAGAGCGAAGCGCATCGCCTACGTTCGCGCTCTGCGCGTTCGGTGACAAGTCGGGATCTGCGAGGCGGACCTGGCAGAGTACCGAGCCGTGAACGCACTCACCATCGTGGCCCTCGTTGCCGGAATCATCGCCCTGGTGGTCGGCGCAGAACTTCTGGTGAAGGGAGCAGCGACGATCGCCTCGAAGCTCGGCATCGCTCCGGTGATCATCGGGCTCACGGTGGTGGCGTTCGGTACGAGCGCTCCCGAGCTCGCCGTCAGCGTCTCTGCGTCGTTGGGCGGCAACGCCGATGTCGCACTCGGCAACGTCGTCGGCAGCAACATCGGCAACATCCTCCTGATCCTCGGCGCTTCAGCCGTGGTGGGCGGGTTGGCGGTTCAACAACGCATCATCCGCTTCGACATTCCGCTGTTGATCGTGGTGTCGGTGGTGGCCCTGGTCATGTCGCTCGACAACAGCATCGGTCGCGTCGACGGCATCATCCTGTTCGTCGGCCTACTCGCCTACATCGGTTGGTTGGTGAGAGAGGCCCGCAGCGAGCGCGGCGAGGTGGTGGCCGAGTACACCGAGTCGGTCGAGACGCTCGAAGGGAAGGCGGCCGAGCGGCCGCTGTGGTTCAACATCTGCCTGGTCGTGGCCGGGTTGGTGGTGTTGGTCGTCGGATCGCAGTTGCTCGTCACCGCGGCCACCGACATCGCAGAATCGGCTGGCATCAGCGATCTCGTGATCGGCCTGACGGTGGTTGCGATCGGCACGTCGTTGCCGGAGTTGGCCACCTCGATCCTGGCGGCGATCCGGGGTCAGCGCGACATCGCCGTGGGCAACGTGATCGGGTCGAACCTGTTCAACCTGATGTCGGTGTTGGGGCTCACGGCGATCGTGTCAGGCGACGGCATCGCGGTCAGCGACGTGTCGCTCCGCCTCGACTTCCCGGTGATGCTGGCCGCAACGGTCGTGCTGGTGCCCATCGTGTGGAGCGGCTTCCAGATCGAGCGCTGGGAAGGATTCGTCCTGATCGCCTTCTACGCCGCGTACGTTGCGTACCTGGTGCTCGATGCCAACGACTCGACGGCAGCCGGGGTGGTGGGGCCGGCCGCACTGATCGTCGCTCCGCTCGTTGCGTTGACCTTCGCCGTCACCGGGTTCCAAGGGTGGCGTCGCCATCGGGAGCAGCGTGACGCAGCCGCCTGACTGTTCAGTCGTGAATCCACACGGTGGAACCCAACGGGAGCAGGTTCTGGCTCCAGATGAGATCCATCACCGGATTGGCGACGCGGATGCAGCCGTGTGACGCCGGGTAGTTCGGAATGCGCGGTGATCCGTGCACGGCGATACCGCCGACGACGAACTTCGGACGGTAGAGCGTGCCGAGGTCGCCTTCGTACCGTGGGGTGTCGTGCTCGCGGTAGGTGCGGAACGTGCCGCTCGGGGTGAGTGCGATGCCGATCACGCGGGAACCGGCGTTGCGCTGGTCCACTTCGTCGTAGCTCTCGCCGTTGCCGGTCGACACGTTGAAGACGTGCTGCACTTGGCCGCCGCGGACCACGAACGCGATCTGCTTGCCCTTGTCGACTTCGAGCAGATCGCCCGTCCGGCCGGCGGCCGGCCGACAGAACTCGGTGTTCAGCGCGATGGCCGTGGTGGTGTCGACGACGGTGGTGGCGGGGAGTCCCTTCCACTTCTGGAACGCCATCACCGCCTGGATGGTGGTGAGGCCGTAGTTGCCGTCGGCGCCGGCGTTCCAGAAGCCGAGCGCGAGCAGGCGGCGCTGGAGGTTCGAAACGGCCGCCGCCGACGAACCCCACACGATCGGACTGACTGCGGTCGCCGGCTCGCCAACGGTCTGGGTCGAACACGTCGGCGCGGGCGGGTTCACTCGCGGCCCGAACGGGGCTGCTGCGGGGCTGCCGAGGAAATAGCCGGCGAGGTCGGCGAGCAGGTGACCGCCGGGCTGCGTGAACATCGAGAACCCTCGGCCCGAGACCGGCACGATCGCATGGTTGGCGAGCATCTGCGACGGACGCACCACGTTCATCGTGGAGGTCGTCGGCATCGCCGTCGGGGCGATGGAACCGGCCGTTCCGACGGTGAGGTAGCCGATGCTCAGGGCGTCGACGGTCGTGGCATTGATGACGACAGCGGCGACGTCGGGGCGATCGATCGCCGGGTTCGTGGCCACCGGCACCTCGAAGCTCGTGTTCATCGGCGGCCGCGTCGTGCCGCCGAGCGGGTTGAGCGCCGGGATCCGCGTATCGACGATGCGCGTCGGGATGGCCATCGGGACGAACAGGCCGACGCTCGACGCTGGCGCCGACGCACCGGTGTAGGTGCCGACGAGGTCGATGATCAGGTCGCCACCGTTCTGGGAGAAGATCGAGATCGCTCCGTTCGGGTCGACGGTGACGATCGCCTGGTTGGCGATCGCAGCCGAAGCGCCCGCGGGCGAGTTGAGGTTCGACGTCGCCGGGGCCGGGCTGCCCTGCGGAGATACCTGCCAGAACCCGGCGATGTTCGTCACGGCGGTGAGATTGATCGCCACTGCGCTCGCTCCGGCTGCGCCTGGCACCGTGAAGGCCCGGGTCTCGCCGGCGCGGAACGTGGCCGCACCGCGGGTGTCGAGCACGCGGGCTGGTGCGGGCAGCGGCTCGAACCGTCCGGCCGTGGCGGTGACCGCCGGCGTGTAGTAGCCGAGCAGGTCGACGATCACGTTCCCGCCGCCGCTGCTGTAGACGTCGACCACACCGTCAGCCCCGACCGGCACCGTGACCAGGTTCGGCGTGACGCTTCCGGAGAGGAACTGAAGCTCATCGATGTTGACGTTCGATGCCTCGGGACGGGCGCTGGTGTGCGGCCAGACGGTCCAGAACCCAGGTCCAGCCGGGGGGAGCACGGTGAGGTTCAAGACCGCTGCGGTGACGGTCCCGGTGGCGGGAAGTGGTGCGGCACCGGTGACGCTCACCGAGATCGTGGCGCCAGCCGCGACGGGAATCGACTGGCGCGTGTCGAGCAAGCGCTGTGAGACCGGCATGGCCACGTACGAACTCGTTGTGCCGACGGCCTGGGCCGCGGCGACAGGCGCCGCTGCAGTCGCCACGAATGTTGCACCGATCGCGCTGCCCAACGCAACGGCGACGGCGAGGAATGGCCGAGAGCGCATCGCACCACGATAGAGGCCATGGGGCCCGTCGCGCCATCGGCTCTCACGTTCAACGAGATGTCGATGCTCGACCGTTGATCGAGGCTGTGGTCCCGCTTCGCTCCGGTGACGTTCGTCACGTACCCGGGCTGCCAGGATGCGGCGATGGAGAACACCCCACTCGTGATCGACGACATCGACGCCGTGTGGCTCGCAGA
Source organism: Ilumatobacteraceae bacterium (assembly GCA_041748635.1). Lineage (GTDB taxonomy): Bacteria > Actinomycetota > Acidimicrobiia > Acidimicrobiales > Ilumatobacteraceae > Sva-07. The sequence continues at coordinate 9,106 of JBGTCW010000200.1, forward strand.
GGCTCTCGGATGGGCGATCGAGGCCATCGACGTCCACCACATCGCAGCCGGAGAGGGGTTCATGGGGCAGCTCGCCCGCGTGTCGCTGACATCGTCCGACCCCGACGTGCCGACGTCGGTGATCGTCAAGCTCCCCACGTCGGATCCCGGCGGTCGGCTGATCGGTGAGACGATGAAGGTCTGGGAGCGCGAGCACTGCTTCTACCGAGACGTCGCCGCCGATCTCACGATCCGCGTGCCGCGCGCTCATCTGAACGTCGTCGACCCTCCGTGTCTCGTGCTGGAGGATCTCGCGCCCGCTGTGGCAGGCGATCACCTCGTCGGCGCCACACGCGACCAGGCCGAACGGTCGATCGATCTGCTCGCTCGCCATCACGCCGCCTGGTTCGAGGACCCGAGACTGGCAACGTTCGACTGGATGCCCGGACTCGACGACCCCTCGGTCCTCGCGCTCGGGCCGATGTTCGAGCTGGGATGGCCGGGATTCCTCGACCGCTACGGCGCGGAGCTCCCGGAGCGTTGCCTGCGCTGGTGCGAAGCGTTCGTGGTCGGGATCCCGGAGTGGATCGCCGGCCACTACGACGATCCGGTCACGCTCGTCCACGGCGACTTCCGACTCGACAATCTCTTCTTTTCGGTCGACGGATCCGTCGCCGTGATCGATTGGCAGATGAGCATGCGAGCACCCGGACAATCCGACCTCGTGTACTTCTGCGCCAACAACCTCACCGTGGCGAACCGTCGATTGCTCGAGGACTCGCTCATCGAACGCTACGTGGCGGGGCTTCACGCGGCCGGGGTGCCCGCCGACCGGGTCACCGCCGACGGTGTACGCAGCGGTTATGTCGAGGGGATGCTGTTCTACGCGGTCTCGTTCGGCGCCAGCCTGCTGACGATCGATCCGGCAAACGAGCGTGGAGCTGCATTGTTCGATCAGTTGGTGCGCCGCACGTTTGCTGCTGTCGACGACCTCGACGTCGGGACCGTCCTCGGATTCTGAGAGCTGTTCAGCGGCGTTTCAGAGGTTCGGGAACACCGTGTAGTTGGCGCCGCCGACCGCGAGGAACTCGTCGCTCCACGAGGTGCCGTAGGTGTCCTGCACCTCCTGGGCCTTGTCGGAGTCGGCGCCTTCCGGCGTCGACTCGAGCGTCCACGCCTGCCGCTTGTAGGTCCAGTTGGCGGGGAACAGCCGATGCGCCTCCTTCCACCACTCGATCGCGGCCGGATGATCGCCCCTCGATTCGGCCTCGATGCCCAACTCGAAACACGCCGCGGCTCGACTGTGGTCGAGCGACCGAGGCTGCGACGCGTCGATCACCTGCTCAGGGCTCATCGCGAACCGGCTTGCTGCACCGTGGTGCGCCCAGTCGACGATGGCCGCGCGGTACGCCTCGCCGGACTGGGGCATCTGCTTGAACTCGCGCAGCACCGCCTGGAGGCGAGCGGGCATCTCGTCGGTGATCTCCAACGCCGCGAGCGGGCTCGGCTGAATCGACGCGCCCTCGGCCGGACGCACCAGCGTTCCCGACTCGTCGATCCAGACCGCCATCGGAACGTTCGAGATGCCCAGCAACTCGTCGATCCGATGGTGACGGTCGATCAGCGACGGGTGCGTCGGCGACGACGCCTCGATCCAGGGCCGGGCCTTCTCGGGGTCGAGGTCGAGCGCGACGGTGACGACGCTGAGGCCGAGGGGTTCGAGTTCTTCGTGGAGTGCCTGCCACACGGGCAGGTCAGCAGAACAGCCTCACCACGATGCCCACGCGACGAGCAGGACCTTGCGACCGTGCATCGCCGAGAGCTGGAACGGGTTGCCCTCGACGTCCGGGAGTTCGATGTCGGGGACGATCGCTGTCGTCAAGGCGCGGCCTCCGCTCTCGGGTCCCAGTGCCCAGACTCCGTGTGCCTCGTCGGCGACGAGGGCCATGCCGAGCCGGTCGGCAACCGTGGTGACGTCGAGCCCGCCGTCAGGCCCGATCGCTCCCGGAACCGGCACACACACGTCGCCCTTGCACATGCCCTCGGGCTTGGCGGTCCATCCCGTCGCGGCCTCGAAAGCGTCAGCGGTCGTGTCGAGCGAAGTGATCAGCATCTCCACAGTGTTCCAGGAAGTGCCGGTCTCGCTCGAACCGGCCGCGAACTACCGTGGCGGCGATGAGCGACCAACAGCACGCCCCCGCTGGATGGCACCCGGACCCGCAGGGACGCCACGAACTCCGGTACTGGGACGGATCGACGTGGACCGATCACGTGTCCGACGCCGGCGTCACGTCGAAGAACCCCGTCACACCGAAGAAGTCGCTGTTCTCCCGGATCGAAGAGGCCGTCACGATCGGCAACGAAGGCGACGCCGCCAAGGTCAAGTCGCAAGTCGACGGCGATGGGCTCTTCGGCAGCGGCGTGAACGCCCGCACGGAGGGAGCGGGCGGCGGATCACTCTTCACCGAGTCGGTGCTGGTGGTGAACCAGAAGACCAAGCTGATCGAACTCAGCAACCAATACAACGTGTTCGACCAGGACGGCAACGTGCTGGCGACGGTGAACCAGATGGGCCAGTCGTCGCTCAAGCAGGCCGCTCGGCTCGTCTCGAGCCTCGATCAGTTCATGACGCACCGGCTCGAGATCACCGACCCGAGCGGACAGGTGGTCCTTCGCCTCACCCGCCCGAAGAAGATCGTGAAGTCGTCGGTGATCGTGTCCGACGCCAACGACGAAGAGCTGGGCCGGATCGTGCAGCGCAAGGCGATCGGCAAGATCCGCTTCGCGCTGGAGCGGGACGGGAAGACGATCGGCATGATCAAGGCCGATAACTGGCGGGCGTGGAACTTTCGCATCGAGGACGCCGAGGGCAACGAGGTCGCCAGGATCACGAAGACCTTCGAAGGGATTCTGCGCACCTCGTTCACCACCGCCGACAACTACGTCGTGCAGATCCACCAGGACCTGCCCGAACCGCTGCACTCGCTGGTGATCGCTGCGGCGGTCAGTGTCGACACTGCGCTGAAGCAGGACGACCGCGGACTCAACTGACAGCGGGTGAGCGGCTGCGCGCTCGGCCGACGACGCCCTCGCGCTCAGGGTCGTCTAAGGTGCGCGACACCGCACCGAACAACGGGGGGACATGAGCAAAGTACTGATCGTCGGGAATCGCTCGTTGGGAGGATCCGAACTCGCAGCGCTCATCGCGGAGCGGGTCGAGACCTCGGGATGCGACGCTCATCTCGTGGTGCCGGTGCCGAATCCCGTCGCGTCAGCGGTGGCCGTCGGGGCGTCGGCGCCCGACATGGCACCGACACTGAGCCGTGACATCGAGGACGATCGTCGAGCGGCCCAGGAACAACTCGAGTTCGGGCTCGACTGGCTCACCGGGCTCGGGGCCGTGGCGACGGGCCAGCTGTCACTCGACGCCGACACCCCGACGGCGGTCGCCCGCCTCGTCGAGAGCTCTGGCTTCGACGAGGTGATCGTGTCGACATTGCCGACCAAGGTCTCGCGCTGGCTCCGCCAGGATCTGCCCTGTCGCATCGGCCGCAAGGTGTCCATTCCCGTCACCGTCGTCTCGACCACGTCCTGACGCAAAGCCAACTCGCTTGCGATGAGCCAAGCACGCCGTATGTGCAGGCTTGGCTCATCGCATGGGACTGACGTCGCGTTGCGATGAGCGAAACCCCCCGCATGTGCAGGCTTGGCTCATCGCGGGGGACTGACGTAGGCCGCGACGATGGGTGCGAGCTCGTCGGGGCTGGCGCCGTGCATGATGACGGCGTCGGCGCCGAGGTCGAACTGTGCCCGCACCGCGCCGGCGCACCGCTGCC
>JBGTCW010000201.1:0-1615 GCA_041748635.1 Ilumatobacteraceae bacterium
CAGCGACCGCTCGAACGAACTTCGGTTGGGCAGTCCCGTGAGGGCGTCCTGCCGCGCTTCGCGTTCGATCCGCTGGTGCAGGAGCCCTCGCCGCATGCTGGCCGCCAGTTGCTCGGTGAGGTTCTGCAGCCGCACGAGGTCGTCGGATGTGAATCGCCGTCCCGCTCCTTCTCGTCCGGCGATGACGACCACACCGATGGCACCCGATTCGTCGCGGATCGGCGCGATCATCACTTCGGCGACGGACGACTTTCCTGCTCCTCGAATCGCCTCGAGCTGCGCACCGGTCACCAACGTCGAGCCTTCGGTCGAGAGCAGCGACTGCCACGTCGGGTCGTCGGGGGTACGAGGAAGCGTCACGCCGATCGTGCCGTGCACCTGGGTGATTGCGCCGTCGCTGTGATCGAACACGACGAGTGCGGCGCCCTCGGTCCGAAGCAGACGAGCTGCCTCGACGATCGCGGCCCTGCCGATCTCTCGCGGATCGAGCGACTGACCGACCCGCCCTGTGAATCCGTGAACCGCATTGAGATCACGGAGCCGTTGGTCGATGAGCCCATAGGCCTTGATGATGTACCAGAGCAGCCCGATCGGCACGCTCGCAACGAGCAGCAGCCACGGCGAGATGAGCGCCAGCCCGAGCACCATGCCAGCGAGCGTGGCGTTGACCAGGAACAGCCACCACGCAACGCGCAGCTCTGATCCGATCCGCTGCCACAGGCCACCTTCGAATCGAGAGATGGCGATCGACACGATCAACGACGAAACGATGCCGCAGATCGCCAGGGCCAAGATTGCCGCAACGACAATGACAGTGTCGCCGGCACCCATCAACTCGACGACCCCGCGGAACACTGCAAAGGCGAGCACCATCTCGAGGACGAACATCGAGACGTTCAGCAGCGCCTTGTAGGGGGGTGGCCGCCTGATGAGCAGGGCCATGGCCATCGCACCGACAACTCGCACCACGACAGCTGGCCAGAGGTCCAGGTACACCAATGAGAAGGCGAGCGGAATCTCCGAAAGGGAGAACGCCAACGACTCACGCCTAAACGTGAACATGAACACGCTGACCTCAGCGACCGCGAACGCGACGAGAATCGCTCCAACCACCCAAAATGGTGACGGCTGCAATGCGCTCGTGGAGGAGCCAAGGGAATACGCCAAAGAGCCAGCCGCTGCGAACAGCAGGCCAGCCAAAACAGCGGTCTCCCCCTTGGGATGCTTGGAAGCCTCGGAAACGGGGACGATCGACATGGAGCCATTGATGTCGGTGCCCATTACCGGGACAGTGTCGTTCACGGTGCGCTCCTCGTTGGGAACGCCTCCGTAACGTTCCAGCGGAACTATCGACCGCTTGACCGACGTACTTGAGGATTCACTCTGACCCGAGGGCCCTGTGAAGTGTTGCTAGCGCGGTCTCGTCAAGAGACCGCGCTAGCGGGTTACCACCAGCTGACGCCCCACCAGCTAACACCCTGTGCCTTGGACTGAGTTGAAGTGGTGTTCATGATGTGCTCCTGTTCGAGACGCTCGGGAGAGCGGATCTAATGGTTTGTCCCCCGCTGAGCGGCAGACCGTTCCTTGACGAAGACGAGACAATAGCTTGAGGTTT
>JBGTCW010000202.1:0-2403 GCA_041748635.1 Ilumatobacteraceae bacterium
TGCGAGCCAACGTCACGGCCTACGACGCCTGCTACGTCGCGCTCGCAGAGGTACTCGGCTGTCCCCTGATTACCTCCGACAGGCGACTGGCGAACGCCCCGAACACGACCTGCGCTACCGAAGTTCTTCAGCTCTGACACATCCCGTCGGCACCCTCGCTTGATGTGCGTCGAAGTCGAGCGAGCCGACCGGTCACAACGCCGGAAGTGCGCTCGTCGCGAGCGGTCGTGATCGGGGATTACCGAGCGGCTTCCTGCCTGGTTCGGAACAGCCTCGGCGTCGTCGGCGAGATCGTCCGGCAAGGAACGGTCGTCGGCGGGTCGCCAAGATTTCTTCAACGGAATGATCAGCTCATGCGTGTGTCCAGGTATGAGCAGACAAATGGACCACGCAGGGGGGCATCTCTCGTCGGCGTCGACGGTCGAGGCGGTGTCGTCGGGCCTGCTTGAATCTGCGGTGATGGTCGACGCGTCGCCCGGGTGGGAGTTCGATGCGGTCTATCGACGCGAGTACCCGGGTTTGGTCGCGGTGGCTGCTGCGCTCACCGGGGACCGTGACGGCGCCCAGGACCTGGTCCAGGACACGATGGTCAAGGCGTTCATCAGGTGGGATCGCGTATGCCATCTGGATCGGCCTGGCGCATGGTGTCATCACGTGCTGATCAACGCGTGCCGATCGCGGTTGCGGCGGCGAGCGACCGAGTGGCGGTACTTGTCGCGGTTACGACGGGGCGAGCCGACCTGTCCGGAACCGTCGGCGGACACCGTGGCGTTCTGGACGGTGGTTCGGACGTTGCCGAGCCGCCCTCGGGCGGTGGTGGCGTTGTACTTCGGGGCGGATTTGTCGAGCGTGCAGGTCGCCGAGGTGCTCGGTGTGCCGGAAGGGACCGTTCGCTCGGATCTTGCGGTAGCACGACGTCTGGTGATGAACGCATTGGGGCATGGCCACAATGACTGAGCGCAGCGATGCCGATGTTGATCTCGTCGACGACGAGTTCGAACGGCTGGGCCGCCTGGCCGGCGCGGAGCTCCGCCAACCTCCGCCTGCTGACGGAGCCGGGATGGTCCTGCGGTCGGCGCATCGCCGCCGGGCGACGGTTGCGATCGTCGCTGCGGGGGTCACGGTTGCAGTTGTCGCGGCCGCGCTGGTCGTAGCGACCTCAGGGACACGGGACGTGCCCGCCCCCGTCGCAACCGTGCCACCCACGTCGGCGCCGGTCGTCCCGACGACCGCACCGGCAGACCCCGAGAACGCGACGCCACCCGATGCGGCACGAACGACAACGCCGGGCACGTGGCGGGCAGTGGAGGACCCCTCGTCGCTGGCGCCCGAGCTTCCGACAGCGGCGGTGTGGACCGGCACCGACGTAATCGTCATCGGATCGAACTGGAACGATACTGAGCCGTTCCCGCCGTCCACTGCGGCCTACGACGTGGGCCAGGATCGGTGGAGGCGACTGGCCGACCCACCACCGGCACTCAACCCGCAGGGGATGCCCGCCATGCAATGGACCGGGTCCGAGGTGTTGGCCGCCACAAGCCAGGGAGAGGTCTACTCCTACGACCCGGTCCAGGACCGGTGGGAAACTCGAGCCTCCGCCGACGAGTCGATGTCGCTCCCCGCCGAGGACGCCCTGGTGGCGATTTCCGCTCGTGGAGTGCTGGCCCGTTCCTCGACGGGCTGGTGGTGGTACGACAACACGACCGATCGGTGGGAATCCGTACCGGCGCCGGCGGACAGGGCCGAGTTCTCGCTGCTGAACACACTGGACCACGACCGGATCGTTGCCACCCGGATCGAGGGCTCCACGATCACATCGGCGGTGTTCGACATCGCCCTACGCAGGTGGCGCTCCGGGCCGCTCGTCGAGGATGCCCCGGTCTCCGGCCGAAGCGACCCCACGACGTGCGACGCCAACGACGGACTCCTCGTGTGCTGGGCCGAGGGTTACAACTCACTCGATGGTGTTGTCATCGATCCGCTGGTCGGCCGCCTGGACTCGTTCGAGTTGGGGAGCCACGACAACCCCTTCACCGTCGAGGGACTCCCGTGGATGACTCACGCCTCGAAGCTCCTCTCGCCGCGAACAGCGACCTGGGAGGATCTTCCACCCGGCCCGTACGCCGGTGTCGACAGCTTCAACGCCGGGGTCTGGACCGGCTCCGAGATCGTGTTCCTCGGAGGGAGTAACAGCGCGGGAGGCGAACCGCTCGGCCGGACCGCCGCGTACACACCCCTCCAGTTCCCCGGTCGATGAGCGGAGCTCGGCATCGAGGGCCTGCACCCGGCGCGCCAGGATCACCGCGGCAGTCTTCACCCCGTGGACCGCGACGTCACCGCCGGGTCGCGGGCGGAGCTTGGCGGCCTCGTTGACCAGCTGCGATGCCGGCAATGCCCCGAGTC
>JBGTCW010000203.1:0-6618 GCA_041748635.1 Ilumatobacteraceae bacterium
GCAGCCCACAGCCTCGTCGGATGACGACGACGATCAGGGAGCGCAGCGCACGGTCGTCACCTCGCGAGCCTCGAGATCGAGGATCGTGACGCTGTCAGGCCCGAATCGCTCGAGGAAGTCGCTGAACGTCGGGATGTCCTCCCCCTCGCAGTCACGCTCGATGATCGGCGCATAGGGAATGCGCCAGCCGTTGTCGAACACGGCACGACCGTCGACGAGGTCCTCGATCGGCGGCAGCTCGACGGTCGCCCTCGGCGCCTGCGGCACGATGGCGAACCAGACGACGGCATCTCCGAGCATGTCGGCGAGCACCGCACACCGGCCCGTTCCAGCAAGGACGTCACACGAGAGCTCGCCGAGCGTCCCGGGCACGATCCGCAGGACCCGTTCGGCGTCGAGAGCCAGATCGAGCTGGCCACTCGTCTCGCCCGAGCGCTCCACGGAGAAATCATCGGTGGCCGCCGCCGACACGATCGGCTCGATCAGGTCGATGCGGCGTTCGATCGCGTCGGGTTCGATCACGGCGTCGATCGCATCGTTGTCGAGCAGGATGGCCCGCGCGAGCAGGCCGAGGGCGGCGAGGGCGGCGAGCGCTGCGACGAACCGCCAGTTGAAGAGCTGCCTCACGCGTCCAACGTAGCGAGGTCGGCCCGAGCGACGCTCGCGGCACGGTGGGCTGCGTCACCGATCTTGGCGAGCACATCGTCGGTGTGGGCGAGACCGACGAAGAGCGCCTCGTACGCGCCGGGCGCCATCGCCACGCCGTTGGCGAGCATCGCTCGGAAGAACGCCCCGTAGGCCCGTTCATCGGTGCGCTTCGCGTCGTCGAAGTTGCGCACCGTGCCAGCGGCCGACCCGCACACGATGCCCACGAGCGTGCCGACCACCGGGAACGACGCATCGAAGCCGGCAGCCTCACATGCGTCGCGCAAGAGCGCCGACAGCCGGCGCGCCCGCGCCATCAACTCGATGTAGACGTCGGGAGTGAGCGTGTCGAGGGCGGCGAGGCCGGCGGCCGTTGCGATCGGATTGCCCGACAGCGTGCCCGCATGGAAGACCGGTCCGATCGGCGACAGGTGCTCCATGACGGTGGCCGATCCGCCGACAGCGCCGATCGGGAGGCCTCCTCCGATCACCTTGCCGAAGCAGGTGATGTCCGGACGCACGTCGTAGCGCGCCTGAGCACCGCCCGCACCGAGGCGGAACCCGGTGATCACCTCGTCGAAGATCAACAGCGCGCCGACGCGGTCGCACTCGGCGCGAAGACCGTCGAGGAATCCGGGCGCCGGGGCGACGACACCCATGTTCGCGGCGACCGGCTCGACGATCACCGCGGCCACGCGATCGTCGAGCTCAGGCACGACGTTGTACGGCGCCACGATCGTGGCGGACACGGCGGAATCGGGGACACCGGCCGTGCCCGGGAGCCCGAGCGTCGCGACGCCGCTCCCGCCAGCGACCAGCAGCGCATCGGTGGCGCCGTGAAAGTTGCCGGCGAACGTGACGATCCGATCGCGTCCGGTGACACCGCGTGCGAGACGAATCGCCGTGCTCGTCGCTTCGGTGCCGGAGTTCATGAGCCGCACCCGCTCGCAGCTCGGGACGCGCGCCGAGATCGCTTCGGCGAGCTTCATCTCCCGTGGCGTGGGGGCACCGTAGGACGTGCCGTCCACGACGGCCGCTGACACCGCGGCGGTGACGGCCGGGTGAGCGTGACCGAGAATCACCGCTCCGTAACTCTGCACCAGATCGAAGTATGTGGTGCCCTCGACATCGGTGATCGTCGCACCAGCGGCCCGCGCCACCACGTACGGTTCGCCACCAACGGCCTTGAAAGCGCGGATCGATGAGTTCACGCCACCGGGAATGGCTCGGCATGATTGTTCGAACATGGTGGCGTTCGATGGCACGCCGGCGCCGGTGCAGACCGTCGGGCTGCACCCAGCCGCTGCACAGGCCTCGGGATCGCAGGGCCCGATCCCACCGGCGTCGCGGGGGATCATCGGGGGATCCGTCCGCTGGCGACCGACTCGGCGAACCATCGAGCGAAGTAGGTGAGCACGATGTCGGCCCCCGCCCGCTTGATCGCAGTGAGGTGCTCGAGGGCAACAGCATCGCCGTCGATCCAACCGCGCTCGGCGGCCGCCTTGATCATCGCGTACTCGCCGCTCACGTGGTACGCCGCCATCGGCACGTCGAGGTGGGCCGACGCCTCGGCGATGACGTCCAGGTAGGCGAGCGCCGGCTTGACCATGACGATGTCGGCGCCTTCGGCGACGTCGAGTTCGATCTCGAGCTGCGCCTCACGTGCGTTTCGCCAGTCCTGCTGGTATCCCTTCCGATCACCGCCGCCGGCGATCGACACGTCGACCGCGTCCCGGAACGGGCCGTAGAGCGCACTGGCGAACTTGGCCGCGTAGGCCATGATCGCCACGTCGGTGAATCCGGCGCCGTCGAGCGCCTCCCGGATCACCGCGACCTGGCCGTCCATCATGCCGCTCGGAGCGATCACCTGTGCCCCGGCCTCGGCCTGGGCGAGCGCGGCGCGGGCATAGATCTCGAGCGTCGCGTCGTTGTCGACGGCGCCGTCTGGGCCGACGATTCCGCAGTGCCCGTGGTCGGTGTATTCGTCGACGCAGAGGTCGGCCATGACGACGATGTCGTCGCCCAGATCGGTTCGCAGGTCGCGCAGCGCGACCTGCACGATGCCCTCTGGGTCGAAGGCTCCACTGCCGATCGGATCCTTGGATGCAGGCACCCCGAACAGGATCACTGCACGAACACCGAGTTCAGCGAGCGCGTTCACCTCGGTGCGCAGCGACTCGCTCGTGTGTTGCACGACACCCGGCAACGACGTGATGGGCTGCGGGTCGTCGATGCCCTCGCGCACGAAAAGTGGCGCGACCAGGTCGTCGACGCGGAGGTGGTGCTGGGCCACGAGATCACGCAGCGCAGGGGTCCGACGAAGTCGGCGCGGTCGGACCGTCGGGGTCGGCATGTCTGACCTGGGCACGTGGTCGAGCCTAACGGCGACCGCACTGACGCACGGCCTGGGTCGCACCCGCGCGGTAGCGTGCTCGCAGTGTCGGTCCATGCCTGGTTCTCCCACGACGATGTGTCGCTCGCCCCCGGTGGCACCCTGACGTTGCCGCTCACGATCCACAATCTGGGCGATGAAACCGAGTCGTACACGGTCGTGCCGGCCGGACTGACGGCGAGTTGGACCACCATCACGCCGGGAACGGTCACGCTGTTCGGCGGCTCGCAGGATGTCATCGGCGTCACCATCACCCCGCCCGCACTGCCGTCCACCACGGCGGGGCCGACGTCGATCGCCATTCGAGTCATCCCGCTCGATGACTCCGACGAGGCCGTCGTCGCCGAAGCGACCCTGGCGATCGAGACCTTCGACGACTGTCGAATCGTTGCGCTCCAGCCGGTCCAGCGGGCTCGCCATCGCGCCACCTACGAGTTCATGGTCGAGAACCACGGGAACACCGTGACGAGCTGCCGACTCCACCTCGTCGATCCGAGCGAGCGCGTCGACGGCGACTTCGACCCACCGGCGATCGGTGTCGGGCCTGGCGCGGCCACGCTCGTTCGGCTCAAGGCACGTGCGCGCCGCGGGCTGTTCCGTCGCAGCACGCGCACGCTCGACTTCGAGGTCGAAGCAGCCCGCCAGGGCTTGGACCCCGTGATCGCATCGATGTGCCTGGTGCAATCACCGACGATTCCCGCCGCCGCTCTCGCGCGCGTCGCGGCAGTGCTGGCGCTCGTCGGCGCCAGCGTTCTCGCGTGGTTCGCGGTGGTCAAGCCCACCATCGAAGACGCTGCTGCCGACCAGGTCGATCGCCGGCTGGACGAACTCGCGCCCGGCGACCCCGACGGCGATACCACGGTCGTCGATACGAGCGTGGCGCCCGACGTCGGCGACGGCTCCGACGTGGGTACACCGACGTTCATTCGCCTCGAGGTCGCCGCACCCCTCACACAGACCGCAGACTCGACCACCACGATTGCCGACGACAGCACTTTCGACCTGACCGATGTCCGCATCGAGAACCCGTACAACGATCGTGGGATCGCCACGTTGCTGGTGAACACCGAGCCCGTCTTCATCTGGTCGCTCGAGAACGTGCGCGGCTCGTTCTTCGAACCTCGCATCACCCCGATTCGCCTCGAGCCGGGCGACAACGTGGCGTTCTCGGTGCGCTGCGATGAGATCGGCGACACCAGCCGTTCGACCTGCACGAACGCCGTCAACATCGTCGGGCTGTCCAACGCTGCCGCCTCCTGAGGCGGCAACAGCGCGTGAGTGCGTGAGCGGGGCAGTCAGCCGAGGCCGAAACCGGGGAGTCCGACGACCGCGTCCGGCCGTTCGATGACGAGGATGCGTGACGCGGCAGCCGAGCCGTCAGCCGCCTGCGCCACGACGGTCCGGTTGCCGCCGCGTTCGTCTGGCAACGTCGGAATCAGCGCCAGGAACCCGCCGAATTCGTCGGTGACCAGCTCGATCCGGTTCGCGGGGTCGTCACCGAAGAGGATCGAAACGGGCGTGGATGGAGGGAAGCCGCCGCCGCCCACACCGAACTCACGACCGGCCTCGACCTCGGAGCGATCGATCTCGAACTTGGGCTCGTATCGACCCGTGCCGTCGGGCACCATGACGGTGTACTGACCCGTTGGCGTCGCCAGCTCGATCACAGCCGACCGTTGACCAGACGCCTTCGGAACGAACGTCACACCGATGCTGCACGTCGATCGTGGGTTCAGCGAGCGCCCCTCGCAGCTGTTCGACGTGACGACGAAATCGTCAGGGTTCGGCCCGACGACGCGAATCGACGCCACCGACGTGGGCACGAGCGAGATGTTCTCGACGTCGAAGAGGAACTCGGCGCTGGCCTGTCCGACCACGACCGAGCCGAGGGCCTGGCCGGCTGGATTGGTCCGCAACATCGGATCGCCGCCCGCTCCGCGGACGGTGGTCGACACCGACACCGCCTGGAAGCCTTCCTCGGCGACGGTGAGGGTGGCAGTCACGGGGCCGGGAGCGCTGGGCGTGAAGGTCAATCGGACGGTGCAGCCACCACCGGGCGGCACGGGCGCCCCGAGCCCACACGTGCTCGTCTCATGGTTGATTCGGAAGCGGCCGTCGGAAATCGACACCGAGGACGGGGTGAACGTGGTCGGCCCGTCGTTGTTGACTGCGACGTACCACTCGTCGCTCGTGAAGCCGACGAGCGTGGTGCCGAGATCGCCCTCGGCGAGCGACAGCTTCGGTGGGCTGGTCCGTGCGATCACCTGACGACCAGGAGCACTCCCGGTGACGGGTTCGCCTCCCACGAGGGTGTCAAGCACGATGGTGCGCCCGGTGTCGCTCAGCTGCGGGCGCGCATGGGATCCGGCGGCAGGGCGAGCGTCACCGTCGGTCGTGGCCACACGGCGCAGGGTGTTGCGAACCACGTCGGCGACGAGCAGATCGCCATCAGATTCGTCGCCGCCGCCACCGACTTCGACGAGCTGCAGGTTCGTCGCCTTCGTGATGAACGCCACGAGCTGACCGTCGGCGCTCAGCGACGGTTGCGATGACGGTGCCGTTCCTGCCACGAGCGGTGTCGTGCCGGGCTCGCTGCTCGCGAGGCTCATCTTGGTCCGGGTCGGTTCGTCGTACAGGCCGTTGCCGTCGACGTCACGGTCGAGGTGGTACACCTGACTGGGGCACACGTCTGCACACGGCGGGAACACTGCGGGAACCAGCCCGACATCACTGCTCGTGAACGCCACCACGCGGCCATCGCGCGACAGCGTGGGCTGCGACGCTCCCGTCATGGTCGGCAGTTCATCGACTCGCACCGACACGAGCTTCACCGCCTCGAACGGGTCGGGCTGCTCGCGGTCCCAGACGAAGATCTGCGCCGTAGCGGGGCCACCGGCCACCTGACCGAAGCCCCAACCAGGCACCGCATCGGTCGACGCCGCATCGGATCGGTAGGCGACGAATCGGCCGTCTCCGGAGAGTGCGGGCTGGTCGATCCCCCCGTGCACGAACTCGGTGTTCGGGGACGTGATCGGCATGCCGGCGACCGATCTCGACCGATCGGGGCTCCCCACCGGCTGGATCAGATCGACGAGACTGATCGTGGTCAGCTCGCCGGCGTCGAGGAGGTCCGTGGCTGGATGCGTATAGGCGATCAGGGTGCCGGATCGGGAGACCGCCGGTCGATCGGCCACGACATCATCGCGTGCGACCGCCGATCCGTCGGCTCGGGTCGACACCAGCTCCCAGTTACCGGGCAGCCCGCCGCAGTGCTCGAGGCGCTGGCGGTAGACGTCCCATCGCAAGCCGGTGTCGTCGTCGCGGAACACATCGAGCGCGAGCTCGGTGACCACGACGATGCTGCAACCGTCGCCGGACAGAACGGGATGGATCGTGTTGCCCGGCCGCTGCCCGTCGGGAACCACCGTGACCTCGACGGTCGTGGCGGCCTCCCGATCGGTGAGATACACCGTCGAGGTGCGCCCGTCCGCGGCGGCCAGGGCCGGATCGCCGTTTCCCGGCGCTGCGAAGTAGGCGATGAAGCGACCATCGCCGGACACCGTTGCGCCAGAGCCGGGCGC
>JBGTCW010000204.1:0-1655 GCA_041748635.1 Ilumatobacteraceae bacterium
GACGTCCTCGACGAACTCGGGCTCGACGCCGGCCTTGTCGACCGCGCTCTTGATGGCGTGCGCCGCCATCGTCATGGCGGGCGTGATGTTGAAGCCGCCACGGCCGGCCTTGGCGAGGCCGGTGCGGGCATAGGAGACGAACACTGCTTCGCGCATGAGGATTCCTGTCTGGTCGGACGACGCCGGACGGTCCGGGTCCGCGCCGCCACCCTACTGATCCGCCCCTCCGACGTTCTCATCGCCCGTTCGCGTGACACTTCAGATGGGCCGTCCCATCCGGACTGTCACGCGAACGGGGTTGGTGTGCGCTCCCGGGCCGCTCAGGCGGCTTTGAGGGCGTTGGCGATGGCCGTGCGGGGGTCGCGGTTCGGGTCGCCCGGGTTGTCGAGCGACTCGTTGAACGCGTGCAGGGCGTGCGTGCGCTGGTCCTCGGTGAGCTCGGCGTTCATGATCCGCTCGACGGACGGCGACAGATCAGCGCGGTCGCTGACGAGTTGGTGCGCCAGCTGCTCGTCGACCGGGAGCTCCTCGATCGGGGTGCTGCCGTCGTGCCAACGGGTGGCGGGTACCTTCTTCTTGACCATGATGACTCGTCTCTGGTGGTTCGGTTCATCACCACCGTACCTCACGGCGAACCGCTCCCCGCCCGGAGCAACTTCTCGCCAGCCCAGCACAGCCCGGCCGGCGGTCAGTGATCAGTCGATCGACGCCTGCACGGCCACCCAGTTCGAGTGGACGGCCGCCAGCGCATCGGGATCGTCTCGCCCGATCCGCTCGCACACATCTCGCAGCGCAGCATCCGAACGGTCGGCCGCTTCCCAGCGCGCCAGTGCGACGTCCTCGCCCAGGTAGGCACCGAACTTGGTCGACTCGACGCACGACGTGACGTGTTCGGGTTCTGCCAGATCCATGTTCGCGTCAGCCGCAGCGACGCCGACGGGGTCGTAGCCGGTCGTGTTCGGATCCGCGCACCCGGACGCGACGGCGACGATCATCGCCACCGACACGGACAGGGACCGACGCATGGGACGTCACCCGTCGGCGAGCAGGCCGTAGAAGATGAACTCGGTGCGCCGGTTCAGGGCCAGCGACGTCTCCGACTCGTCGTCCGACAGCAGGTCCTGTTCGCCGACCGCCCGTGCCGACAGGCGAGCGGGAGCGACGCCCTGGGACACCAGGTAGCGAACCACCGACACTGCACGAGCCTCGGACAGCGCGTAGTTCGCCGCCTCGTCGCCGATCTGATCGGCGTGGCCGACGACGGTCGCCGTCACGTGCGGCAAGAGGTTGAGCACTCCAGCCACTCGATCGAGCTGGGCCGCGTGCTCGGGCGTGACCTCGGAGCTGCCTGCCGGGAATCGGGGCGAGTTCATCTCGATCACCCGAGTCCCGATGTTGAGCGGCACCATCGGGTCGAACTGCCACTCACTCGCGATCGTGGCGTTCGGGTCGGTGCTGTTGGCGAGAGCGAGCACCTCGAGTTGTGCAGCCTTCTCAGCGCTCGGCACCCAGCCGGTGACGCGGACGATGGGACCGTCGAAGATCGCCACGATCGGCTCGGGCGACCCGTCGGGCAGCGTCGGGAAGCTCGGAACGGCCAGCGTCGTCGTCGGAGCGACGGTGGTGGTCGGCGCCGCAGTCGTCGTCGGTACGGC
>JBGTCW010000205.1:0-1684 GCA_041748635.1 Ilumatobacteraceae bacterium
CTCAACTTCGTCGCCGCCGATCGGCTCCTGCGCAGCGGCACCCAGGAGCAGTTGGCCAGCGTCGCTCAGGCTCGAGCGCGCAGCATCGAACTCGGCGCTGCTCGGCTCCTCAGCCGGGTCTCGACGGCCTCCGACGACCTCGGCGTGGCCCAGGCTGTCCAGGACTTCGACATGGCGTTTGCGACACTCGGCGACGATCTGCTCACACCGGCCGAATCGGCGCTACTCGACGACTTCTACGAACGCAACGTCGTCGAGCCGATCAACGAGACGGGACTCGCCGAGATCACGCTCGCCGAGGTCGTTCCGTCGACCCCAGCAGGCCGATTCGTTCAGTACCACTACACGGTTGCGGACACCACGGCCGGGGACCGCTCGGACTATGCGGAGGCGATCGCCGAGCACGACGACTTCCTGGTCGAGCTGTCGAGCACGATCGCCGGCGGCGACGTGCTGCTGATCTCGAGGGCGACCGGAGAGATCGTCTACTCGGCGAACAAGAGGATCGATCTGGGCATGAGTCTCATCGACGGTCCGTATGCCGACTCTTCGCTCGCAGAACTGTTCAGCGAGGACATCCCCCGAGCGCGAGCAGGCGACGCGTTGCTGTCCGACTTCCGCATCTACATCCCCACCGGAGGTCGACCGGTGCTCTTCGCGGCCTCGGCGATTCGCAGCGGTAACCAGATCGTCGGTGTCGTGGCCGTCGAGGTCCCGCTCGTCGCGCTGGATCGCATCACCACCGCCGACGGAAACTGGGATCGGCTGGGGTTGGGTGACGGCGAGAGCTACGTCGTCGCCTCCGATCGGGTGTTGCAGAGTACGAGCCGGGCGTGGCTCGAGGACCCCGACTCGTACCTCGACGCCGTCGATGACCCCGAGGAGCGACGCCTGATCGAGGTGTTCGGTTCACCGGTCGGCGTGCACACCATCGAGACCGATCCGGTGCAGCAGGGATTCGAAGGGCGGTCCTTCGAGGGCGAATCGACCAACTACCTCGGTCGTCAGGTGTACAGCTCGTCGACCTCCATCGACGTCCCGGGCGTCCAATGGGTGGTCGTCACCGACGTCCCGCTTGCCGACGCCAGACAGCCGATCAACGACTACCTGGTTCGCATGGCCATCGTCACGGCGATCATCGTGTCGTTGACGGCCATCGCCGGATTCTGGATGGCCAGGCGGCTGACGAAACCCATCGGCCCGGCCATCGATGCGGCCCGGGCCGTTGCGGAGGGTGATCGCCATCTCCCGCTTCCGTCGGACCGGAACGACGAATTCGGCGACCTCACCAGACGACTCGCACGGATGGCGTCGACGCTGGAACGACAAGAACAGGCCCTGGCCGAAGAGTACGAACGCCAACGCCAGATGCTCCTGGCGGTGCTTCCTCCACACCTCGTCCAGACCGGTGGGAAAATTTCCGGCACCGGAGACCGCACCGACATCGCCACCGTCGTGGCCGTGAAGGTCGACTCCGAGCCCCTCGAGCTCGACGGTCACGACGATCTCGCCGAAAGTCTGGCCGGCGCAGCTCGTCTCGCCGAGCGACTCGCGGAAGAACACGCGCTCGATCGCATCCGGGTCGCTGCGGACTACTCGCTCTTCCTCGCCGGCGCCGGCCATGACCACGATGGCGCAGACGATGCGCTCCGGTTCGCGACGGCGTTGACGGCAGAGCTCCGCG
>JBGTCW010000206.1:0-4837 GCA_041748635.1 Ilumatobacteraceae bacterium
CACGACGTGACCATGATCGAGTGGATCGCCTGGACGCCGTTCCTCGTCGCCATCGTGGTGTTCGGTGTGTATCCGCAGCTGATGTTCAAGGTGATGGACCCGGCGGTCACCGAGCTGGTGCGCCGCCTCGGAGAGTCGCTGGGCTGATGCTCGCAGCGTTCATTGCTCAAACCGGCGACTGGGTGTCGCCGACGATCGACTGGCATGCCCTCGCGCCCGAGATCATCCTCGCGATCGGGATCAACGTGGTGCTGGCGCTCGACCTGCAGCTGGCCGAGACCAAGAAGTGGCTGATCTCGACGATCACCGGCTTCGTGCTCCTCGCAGCATTCGTGCCGGTCGTGACGCTGGCGGTCATCGGCGACGACGCCGCCCGCTCACTCTTCGACGGGCGCTACGTGATCGACGACTACGCGCTCGTGCTCAAGGGTCTGTTCCTCCTCGCCGCGTACGTCGTGGTGCTCATGAGCCAGACCGAGCTCGAAGAGGGCGGCTACTACCAGGGCGAGTTCTACGTGCTCATGCTGTGCAGCGTGCTCGGCATGGTGATGATGGCGTCGGCGCGCGACCTGGTGAGCATCTTCGTGGCGCTGGAGTTGCTGTCGATCCCCGGCTACATGATGGCGGCCTGGAACAAGCGCAACCGCAAGTCGAACGAAGCCGGCGTGAAGTACTACCTGATGGGCGTGTTCGCATCGGCCGTCCTGCTGTACGGCATGAGCCTGCTGTTCGGCGTGACCGGCTCGACGCTGCTCACCGACATCGGTGCTGCACTTGCCGATGGTGACCTGATCGGCCTCGAGGTCGTGGCGGTCGTGTTCGTGATCTGCGGGTTCGCCTTCAAGATCTCCGCCGTGCCATTCCACCAGTGGGCTCCCGACACCTACGAAGGGGCGCCCACGCCGGTCACCGCGTTCTTCTCCGTCGCGGCCAAGTCGGCGGGTTTCGTGGCGCTGATGACCCTCATCTTCATCGCGTTCCCCGGCGCCGAGTCGGTGTACGAGCCCTTGGTGTGGGTGATGGCGGCGCTCACGATGACGGTCGGCAACGTGCTCGCACTTCGCCAGACCAACATCGTTCGCATGCTCGCCTACTCGTCGATCAGCCAGGGTGGCTTCATCCTGATGCCGCTGGCCTTCGCCGGGAACCCCGCAGCCACCGGCTCGGCGATGAACGCCGTGATGGTGTACCTGCTGGTCTATGCGTTCATGAACCTGGGCGCCTTTGCGATCGTGATCGCCGTGTCGCGCAAGACCCAGAGCGGTGAGATTTCGTCGTTCGGCGGACTGTTCGGTTACGCGCCGGGCCTCGCCGTGGCGATGACGATTCTCTTCGCCTCGCTCGCCGGCATCCCGCCGCTCGGTGGTTGGTTCGCCAAGTTCAACGCCTTCAAGGCCGTGCTCGACGCCGGCACGACCGCTGCCTACGTGCTCGCGGCGATTGCGGCGGTCAACACCGTGATCGCCGCGGCGTACTACATGCGGGTGTTGCGTGTCGTCTGGATGGATGACGCCCCCGACGGCGACACCAGCCCGGTCCATCCGCCGGCCCCGGTCGTCGCTGCGCTGGCCATCACCGTGATCGGCACGATCGTGGTCGGTGTGCTCCCGAACATCGTCGCCCGAGTCGGAGCGCTCGACGCTCTCACCGGCGCCTTTTCCGGCTGAGGCGGTCCAGATGCGGCGATCGCTGCGTTCCGCAGGCTCGTCGCTGCCCGAAGGCAGCTTCCTCGCTGCGCGCCTTGCGCTCCCCACATCTGATCCCGCCTCAGGAATCCAATGACTGACGAAATTCGTAGGGTGATCGGGAGTGAGGGTCCGATTGCGTTCGCGCGGTTCATGGGGTTGGCGCTGTACGGGGTCGAAGGGTTCTACACCAAGGTCGATGGTGGGTCGGCGGGGCGACGGGGTGATTTCATCACGTCGCCCGAGGTCGGCCCGCTGTTCGGCGCCGTGATCGCCCGATATCTCGATGCCGAATGGGAACGCATCGGCCGTCCGGACTCGTTCACCGTCGTCGATGCCGGTGCGGGCCCTGGCACGCTGGCGCGCTCGGTGCTCGCCGCCCAGCCCGCATGTCGCGAGGCACTTCGCTACGTGGCGGTCGAGATCTCGGCGCCGCAACGCGACCGTCACCCCGACGGCGTCGACTCGTCGGGGGTGATGCCGACCGAGCCGTTCGACGGGGTCGTGATCGCCAACGAACTGCTCGACAACCTGCCCTTCCGGCTTGCCGTCTTCGATGCGGGTTGGCGCGAGGCGTTCGTCGACGTCGGAGCCGACGGTCGATTCGTCGAGGTGCTGTCGGCGCCGTTCGATCCGGTCCCGCCACAGCTCCCGCTCGTAGGAGCGTTCGGGGCGCGTGCTCCGCTGGTCGATCGGGCGGCCGCGTTCGTGACCGGTGCGCAACGGCTTGTTCGCACGGGCTCGGTCGTGGTGATCGACTACGGCTCACCGATGACTGGCCTGCTCGCCGGCCGCCCGTACCGGGACTGGCTTCGCACCTATCGAGACAACGAACGTGGCGTGCACTACCTCGATGGTCCCGGCACACAGGACATCACGACCGACGTTCCGGTCGATCAACTCCCAGAGCCGGATGCCGTACGAACCCAGGCGCAGTTCCTGCAGCGATGGGGTATCGACGAGCTGGTGGCGGAGGGCAAGCGCATCTGGGACGAGCAGGCCGCCCGCCCCGGACTCGAGGCGATGAAGATGCGCAGCCGAATCAGCGAGGCCGAAGCGCTGCTCGATGCGACGGGCCTGGGCGGCTTCCTCGTCGTCGAGTGGCGCAGCTGACCCGACGGCCTGTCGTTCACGACTGCAAGGCACGCGCTCGCTCGGCGAGGCGTTCGACCTCGTCGACGCAGCTGGTGAGATCGTCCCACAGCGCGCTCACCGCAGGAGCTACAGCGTCGGCCCCGAGTGTGGCCAGGTCGATCGATGCTGCGAGCGCAGATGTGTCCGGTAGTTCGCGGCGCCATGGCCCGCCGATCACGGGATGGTTGAGCGCATGGCGCGTCGGCGAGATCAGCGCCAGCACCGACCACTCGGTCGCCGGCTGTGTCTGAATCGCCGGCCACCGCAGGCCGACGTGCGCGGTCACGCGGCGCAACTGCTCGACGCCGATCCAGAGCGGGTCGGGGGCCAGGATGTACACGGCACGTACCGGCGACAGGCGAATCGCTCCGAGGCACTGGAGGCACGGCTGCAGGGTGGTGTACAGCTCGAGATCGTCGTCCTCGTGCGCGCGGAAACGCAGTTTGCCGAGGGCATTGATCTCTGCGTGGGCGAGCGACGACCCCGCAATCAGATCGTCGCCCGGTTCGGTCTCGTGGAGCCGGTTGCGTCCGTTGGCGACGATGCTGCCGTCTGGACGCGCAACGACGGCGCCGATGCCCAGGCTGCCGGCTCGGACGGCATCGAGCGCACCGTCGATGGCTCGTTGCATCGGAATCGCCAGTGCCGCGAACGACGAGGCGGCTCGTGAGTCGATGCCTGCCATCGCCGCAGGTTAGGCGTCCGACGAACCGACCGACCGACCTCTACGAACGCCATAGGCTCGAAGGTCCATGACGTTGCACGAGCTGATGACACAGTCCGACGAGGTCTGGCAGCGGATGTGGTCTCGCTTCGCCGGCCTGAGCGATGAGGAGTACTTCTGGGAACCCGCTCCCGGTGGCTGGACGATTCGCCGCCGGTCGGACGGCGTGTGGATCAGCGACGGAGCCCTTCCGCGGCCGGAGCCCGAGCCCGTCACGACCATTGCCTGGCGCCTGTGGCACCTGATCGACATGTACGGCGAGAACCGTGCGCCGCAGTGGCTCGACGTCGCACCTCAGGGGGAACCGATCGGCCTCGACGATCCCGATGGATCGCCGCCCGGTGGTGCAGCCGAGGCGCTCCGCCTCCTCGAACTGGCGCACGCACGTTGGGATGCGCACCTCGCGCTCGTCTCGGATGACCAGCTGGCACAGCTTGTCGGTCCCATCGGTGGTGAGTACGGCGACCGGACGAGGGCGAAGTACGTGCTCCACATGCTCGACGAGTTCATCCACCACAGCGCTGAGATCGCACTGCTTCGCGACCTGTGGCGATGGCAGAAGGCCGTGGACCCTGATCCGCTCACCGAACGCGTGATCCGCGGTGAGCTCGGCGCCATCGCCGACGTGCTCGACAGTGACGGCGGCTCGCCGTCCGAGTTGCTGCAGGTCGCGGCTGGGTACTCGCGATGGGAGATTGTCGTGGCCCTCGTTCGCGGCGGGGTGTCTCCCCAGACGGGCGGCCGTACCCCGTTGCACAGTGCAGCGATCGTCGGCGCACTCGATGTGGTGCAGGTGCTCGTCGAACACGGCGCAGACGTCAACGCTCGCGAGCCACAGTTCGACGCGACGCCACTCACCTGGGCCCGTTTCACGGGCCGCGAACACGTCGCCGCGTGGCTGGAAGCCCACGGCGCAACCTGAGTTCTGCGGCGGACGTTCCGACTGACCGGGGCTCGTCGGGTCAGGTGAGTTCGTTGCCGTTGGGGTCGATGATGTGCCAGTGGCCGTTGTTGTCGCGGTAGACCTGGTAGCCGGTTTCTTTGAGGTGTTGGTGGCCTTCGCAGAGTGGTTGGCCGTTGCGGGGCACGGTGGCGCCGTGGGCTTTCCATCCGAGTGAGTGGTCGGCGTCGCACCAGGCGACGGGTCGGTCGCAGCCGATCCAGACGCAGGTGGTGAGGAGCAGCATGACGGCGTCTCGGGCGGGTCCGCGGAAGAGTCGTGATCGGCGGCCGAGTTCGATGATGGTGCCGCTGGTGTCGTAGACGGCGCGTCGGATGTGGCCGATGAGGGCGG
>JBGTCW010000207.1:0-2544 GCA_041748635.1 Ilumatobacteraceae bacterium
CGGTTCTCCTCGCGGTCCATCACCACCAGGTCCGGTTCGAGTGCGGCGATCGCCTCGATGTCCGGGTTCTTGGTCCCGCCGACGTGGACCATCTCGGGCTGCTCACAGAAGCGCGTGCACGCAATCACGTCGGCGCCCAGCGCCAGCAGCGTCTCGGTGCTCGACGGCACGAGGCTCACGATCCGCACGTCAGGCTCCTCATGTCAGTTGGTCACGATCCGAGCAGTCGCCGCTTCTGTCGTTCGAACTCATCGGTCGTGAGCGTCCCGCGCAGCAGCATCGACTCGAGCTTCTCGAGCTGTCCGGCCACATCGACGACGCCGTCACCGCTTCGACCACGCGACTCACGGGCGTCCATTTCGGCGTGGATCACGCGCTGCACCCGGTCGGGCTGGCGGATGTCGGTGAAGCGTTGCTGCCCGCTCTCGCCACCCGATTCGATCAGCAGATCGCCGGCTCCGACAAGGCGCTCGAGGAGGCCTTGGTGGAAGTGCACCGTGTTGACCCGGTCGAGCGGGATCTCGATGCCGCGCTTCGTCAGCAGCCCTGTGCGGAAGATGACGCGCCGGTTGGTGATCACGAAGTGCGTCGTGGTCCAGCGGGCATAACGCTGCACGAGCCAGAACGCGCTGACGGCGATCGCGGTCATCGTCACCCATACCGTCACGGTCCGCATCGACGAGCCCGGTTCCGTGGCGAGCAGCGTCGCGATCCCGGCGGCAATCGCGGCCACGATCGCCAGCACCGGCCCAGCGAGGAACCACCAGTGCGGGTGCAGGTCGACGCTGACCGTCTCGTTGTCGTTCAGCAGTCGGCTCGGGTACGCCATTCGATCAGTCCGCATCCTGGTGGGTGGACGGATGATATCCAGCTCCCATGACCAGACACCCGCACAGCGTGCAGCACACTGTCGGGATGGATTCGGTGGATGCGGCGGACGCGGTGAAATCCGGGGGGCTTCCCGGCGCTCGCGGGCTGTTCGCCACCGTCTTCCTGCACGCCCTCGCCGAGTTCGCTGCGTGGATCGCCGTGCTCGTCGTCGCATTCGAACGCGGTGGCGCATCTGCGGCCGGCATCGCGGTGTTGGCACAGCTGGTGCCCGCCGCCGTGCTGGCGCCGGTCGTCGGCGCCGCGGGCGACCGGTTCGCACGGCACCGAGTGCTCACGGCATCGTTCTCGATCGCAGCGATCGCATCTGGAGGTATCGCTGCTGCGTTGGTGCTCGATGCACCGCTTGCGGTGATCTACACCTTCGCTGCGGTGTTCACCGTCTCGACGACTGCCGCCCCGGCAACGGTCGCCAGTCTGCTGGTCCACTACGCACGCACCCCGACCGAGTTGATGCGGTGGAACGTGACGAATTCGTCCGTCCGTGCGGCCGGATGTCTGGGAGGGCCACTGCTGACCGCTGTCGTCCTCGGATTCACCGAACCGGCAGCGGTCTTTGCTGCACTCATGGTCGGTTGCGCTGTCACGGCGCTGCTGACAGGGCTTCGCCTCCCCCGCGACGACCGCCTGCCGACCGCGCTGTCGATCTCGAACGTGCTCGACGATGCTCGGCGTGGCGTGGCCTACGTCGTCACCGCACCGGGGCCCCGCCGCATCGTCGGCTTCATCGGGCTGACCGAGTTGTTCATCGGAGTGCTGGACATCGTCTTCGTGGCAGTCGCGTTCGAGCAACTCGACCGGGGCGGCAGTGTGGTCGCCCTGCTCTCCGTGGCCTTCGCCGGCGGCATGCTCGTCGCGGCCGCATCCACCAGCAGGTTCGTCGGCTGGCGGCTGAGTCCGCTCTCGATCATCGGGGCTGCGCTCCTCACGCTGCCGCTGACGGTCGTCGGACACACGACGTCGTTGGTCGCCGTCTTGGGGCTGACCGCGGCGCTCGGCGCCGGCAGTGGGCTCGTGGAGATCAGCAGCCGGACGCTGCTGCAGCGAGCATGCGACGACACGATGACCAGTCGTGCGTACGGTGCGCTCGGCTCGACCACACTCATCGCTGCAGCGATCGGAGGCGGGATCGCGGGCCAGCTGATCGACACCGGAGACCTCGGCGACGTCATCTCGGCGATCGCGCTCGTCGGTGCGACGGTGCTGATCATCGGCGCACTCCAGCTCGGCCGCGTGGAACGTTCGATCCCGTCGCCCGACACTGCGCTCGTCGCCCGGTTGCGATCGGTCTCGTTCCTCAGCGCACTGCCCCAGCCGACGCTGGAGCGACTCGCGAGAGGGTCCGAGCATCGATCGGTGTCGGCCGGCTGCGACATCATCGTCGAGGGTGACCACGGCGACGAGTTCCTCGTGCTGATCTCGGGCGCCACCGAGGTACACGTCGGCGGCACACTGCTCGGACGTTTCGCGGCGCCGGCCGGCTTCGGTGAGGTCGCTCTGCTGCACGACGTTCCCCGAACGGCGACGGTGACCACGACCGAGCCGTGCGACATCGCCGCGATCCGACGCGACGACTTTCTGGAGGCCATCCGTCGGACGGCGACGAGCCATCGGGATGCGCTCGTCGTCGCCGAGCAATATCACCAGCCAGCCGGG
>JBGTCW010000208.1:0-6356 GCA_041748635.1 Ilumatobacteraceae bacterium
ACCGACGAGAACCCGAGCGACGTCGACTGTGCCACGGCGGCGTCGACGAACTCAGCGGAGGCGACGAACACACCGGGGATGCCTCGAATCTCCAAGTCGCTGATGTCGTGCACACTGCACGACGTGCAACTGCCTCAATCGGCCAGGGCTTCGATGACCACCTGGCACTCGACCGAGATCTGGTGGCGGAGGTCGACCGGCGCCGGCTTGGTGAACGTCGGCTTGCGGTACCGCTCGACGCGTGCGCCGACGTCGGTGAGGCGGTGCTCGAGCTGGTCGAGGAAGACGTCGCCGCGTGGCTTGGAGATGTCGAGCAGGCCGACGGTGACACCGTCCAACGACGTCGGGCGGGGGAGGCGTTCGCGCTCGGCCACCGTGCGCTCGCTCGTCGGGTCGAGGATCGTGGTGCCCATCTCGATCAGTATGTCACCACTCGCGTGACCGGCTTCGACCCGACGTCGCCGTTGGCCCATCCACCGATGATCTCGGAGAACAGTCCGGCTCCGCCGCCCGCGTAGGTCAGCATGAGACCGCCGGGTCGGAACTTCGGCAGGCTCGGCGCATCGGCGAAGCCCTCGGGGAGCCCCTCGGCCATACCATCGGCCCCCCGCACGAGATCAGAACCGGGGCGGTTGAGATGGGCGGTGATGCCCGCAACGATCTCGTCTCGTCCCCACCCGGCCTCGGCGAACACCCGGGCGTGCTCGGGCCCCATCACCAAGATGGCGTCGAATCCGAGCACGAGCTTGGGATGGTGGAGGCCCTGCAGGCTGGCGGCCAACGACCGGGCGAGCGAGTCCGGCTCGCGCGAGAGCTGATCGACCACGCAGCGGGTGCCTTCGCCTGCGAACACGGTGAGCGCGTCGACGCCGGGAGCGACCCCGTGTTCGCCGGCGAGCGTGCCGTACGGCGAATCGACGTCGTTCTCGGCGAAGCAGAAGCCGATCTTGCCGGGACTGCCGTGCGTGGCGCGGTCGACCTGGCCGGGTCGTCCACCACCGACGTTGCGCACGACGAGCGCCAGGGCGCGACCGATGGTCGAGTTGGCACGGTTGCCCTGCCCCAGCGCATTGCCCGCCGAGTTCATCCCGATCGCCCGCGTACCCGGCCCGCTGCACACGATGACGGGACCGACCGGCATGGTGGTGGCGAGCAATCCGTGCATGTTGAACTCGTGGTTGCACGCTGCCTCGACGGCGGTCAGCACCCACGGCAGGTACTCGGGGAGGCACCCCGCCATGACCGCGGCGATGGCGACCTTCTCGACGGTGACGTCGACGAGGTCGGGAGGCACGGTCGCGACCACGTCCGACGGCTTGCGGGTCGTCCCCGCGAGCATGCGCATCACACGCCCCTCGGTGGGCGGCACCACGGGCAGGCCGTCCGTCCACCCGCGGGTGAACATCATCTCCATGTCGTCCTCGGCATCGGCGACGTCGATGCGGCGCGAGGCGAGCACCGTGGAGCCGAAGCGAACGTTGAGCTCGTCGACCAGATCGGGGTCGACGCTCATCGAACCGCAACCGGGTCGCATCGCGGGAAGGTCGGGGCCGAGCCCCTGCACGCCGGTGACCCGCTCCCACTCGTCACGCCGCCAGCCGACGGCGCGATCGACTTCGACGCCGTCGACGACGCGGATCACGGTGGGGACCGTCTCGATCGAGTGGTGCCAACTCACGGCGAGATCGGTGTCGTGAATCGGTGCGGGCGTCTCGGGGAAGGTCGGGTCGTCCTGGCTGTACACCGTGAGCTGCGTGGCATCGGCGAGTTGACGAAGCACCGACTCGACCGAATGGCACGTGGCGCACTCCTCCATGACGACCACGACGATCCCGTCGGGCAGGACGGGCATGTTCGATCCGGACATCGCCGCGACCGTAGCAACATGGGACCCGTCGTCGATCAGCGGTCGCGGCCCGTTCGCACCCGATCACAGCGCAACCCGACACACGTCACGTCGGTGTGGTTGCACTGCGGATGGGAAAAGCACCTATCGTGCGTTCATCGGGGGTTCACTTGACGCAGAGGCCGGTGGAGGTGCGATGGAGTTGACGTTTCATGGCGTCCGGGGTTCGACTCCATGCCACGGCGACGAGATCGCTCGCTACGGCGGAAACACGTCGTGCGTGTCGCTCGGCATCCCCGGGCACGACCCGATCCTGTTCGACCTCGGCACAGGTCTGCGGTACTTCGGCCTCACCCAGCCGGTCGACGAACCATTCAGAGGCACGTGCCTGCTGAGCCATCTTCACTGGGATCACATCCAGGGGTTGCCGTTCTTCAAACCGTTCCTCCGCCCGGGCGCCAACGTCACGATATATGCGCCGCAGCAGCAGGGTGACCTCACCGTCGCCGACGTGTTCGCTGACACGATCAAGCCACCGTTGTTCCCGATCCACTTCTCGATGGTCCCCGGCATGGTCGACATCCACGAGGTCGGCGACGGCGAGTTCACGATCGGTGACGTTCGTGTGATGACCCGACTGATTCCCCACGTCGGTCACACAGTCGGCTACCGGGTCGAGTGGGGCGGTCGATCGGTCGTGTACATGAGCGACCACCAGATGCCGACCGACGGTTCGCACTCGGCGTGGCCGGGGGCGTTCGATCTGTGCAACGGCGCGGATCTGCTGATCCACGACGCGCAGTACACGCCCGAGGAGTTCGCTACGAAGCGCGACTGGGGCCACTGCACGCCCGAGTACGCGGCGTGGCTGGCCGGCAAGGCCGGCGTGAAGAGGCTCGCACTGTTCCACCACGATCCGGCACACGGCGACGACGAGCTCGACGCGATGCTCGCCCCGGTGATCGAGTGCGCGGCCAAGCTCGGCGTCGAGGCGTTCGCCGCACGCGAGCGCACCACCGTCGTCATCTGACACCATGTCCACCGTCGGGCTGGTGGCGTCGATCGTGCTCGGCCTCGTGTTCGTCGTGTCCGGCGGCTCGAAGATCGCAGCCGGCCCTGGGTGGCCCGAACAGGCTCGTGGCCTCGGCGCTCCGGCGATCGTCGTGCCGGTGTTGCCGTGGGTCGAGATCGTGCTCGGTGCGTTGCTCGTGACCCAAGTCGTTCCAATCGCGGCGGCGTTCTTTGCGATCGTCCTCCTGGCAGCGTTCACGGTGCTGATCTCGCTGCGCCTGATCGAGGGCCGGCATCCGCCGTGTGCCTGTTTCGGCGCTTGGTCGTCGAAGCCGTTGGGCGCCGGGCACATCGCCCGCAACGTCGTCTTCATGGCACTCGGAGTGCTCGCGCTCCTCGCCTGATCGGTGCACCTAGATGGCGACGAGCGGCTCAGGTGGTCGCGAGGATGAAGGCGATCGTTCGTGCTTCGTCTCGCCACGCGTCGTAGCGGCCGGTCGGTCCACCGTGGCCCCCGCCGAGTTCGGTTCGCAACACGATCGGCGCTGAACCGGTCGACACGTCGCGCAGTCGGGCGACCCACTTGGCCGGCTCGTGCACGCTGACCCTCGGATCGTTGAGTCCGGCGGTGGCGTACAGCGCTGGGTACTCGGCGCTCACGATGTTGTCGTAGGGCGAATAGCCGAGCATGCACGACGCGTACGGCTCGGTGCGGGGATCGCCCCACTCCTCCCACTCGGTCACGGTCAGCGGCAACGACGGGTCGCTCATCGTGTTGACGATGTCGACGAACGGCACCTCGGCCACGACGCTGGCGAACAAATCGGGTCGTTGCGTCATGCATGCCCCGACCAGGAGACCGCCAGCGGATCCGCCGCGGATCGCCAGCCGTTGTGGGTCGACCACGCGGTCGGCGGTGAGGCGCTCGGCGCAGGCGATGAAGTCACCGAACGTGTTCGCCTTGGCGAGCAGCTTGCCGTCGAGATACCAGTTGCGTCCCAGCTCGCCACCACCTCGTGGATGTGCGAGCGCCCAGACGTAGCCGCGATCGAGCAGCGACAGGCGGGCCACCGAGAACCACGGGGGCACCGATGCCTCGTAGGCGCCGTAGCCGTAGAGCACGCCGGGCGCGGTCCCGTCGAGTTCGGTGTCGCGGCGACGCACGACGTCGAGCGGCACCTCGGTGCCGTCGGACGCAGTGGCCCAGATCCGCTCGGCGGTGTACGCGTCGAGGTCGATGTTCGGGGTGGGGATGCGGCGCAGCAGGGTTCGTTCGCCGTCGATCACGCGCTCGTCGTAGAGCGATGTCGGCATGGTCAGTGACTGCACGGTGAACCGCACCGTGTCGGTCGACCACTGCGGGTTCGCCGCCAGCTCGATGTCGTGCGGCTCCGAACCGACGTCGATGATCCGCTCGGACCGATCACGGAACAGGACGCGGACGCGCGGCTGGCCGGCGGCCCACTCGTGGATCAGGAGGTGGGTCTCGAACGCGTCGACGCCGATGATCCGGCGGCCCGGCTCGTGGGCGACCAGCTCGGTCCATGCAGTCGGGTCGTTGGTGTCGGCGCCATCGGCGGCGATCAGCACTCGGAAGTCGACGGCGTCGTCGTTGGTGAGCATGACCATCGAGTCGCCCCAGTGGTCGACGCCGTACTCGACGTCGTCGCGCCGCGGGATCACGACGACCGGTGCCACGTCGGGCCGATCGGCGCGGATCATCCGCACTTCGGCGCTGGTGCGGCTCGCCGAATGGATGACGATCCATTCCTCGGATCGAGTCGACGAGACGTCGACGAAAAAGCGCTCGTCGACCTCGTCGAAGACGACGACATCGTCGGTGCGCGCTGTGCCGATCCGATGGCGCCACACGGTCGAGGGACGTTCTTGTGCATCCGGTGTCACGTAGAAGAGCCACGCCGCGTCTCGCGACCACGCGACCCCCGCGTTCGACATGTCGTCGATCCGATCGTCGAGGTCGGCGCCGGACGCCAGGTCACGGACCCGGAGCGTGTAGTGCTCATCGCCGGCGACGTCCATCGACCAGGCGAGCAGGCCGTGGTCCATCGAAACGTCGAACGCGCCGAGATCGAAGAAGTCGTGGCCGTGCGCTTCCACGTTCTCGTCGAGGAGGATCGAGTCGTTCGCCTGCGAAGCCGTCAGGCCACGGTGATGGACTGGATAGCTCGAGCCCTCCGCAGTCGAGCTCACGTACCACCACGGGCCGAACTCGACCGGGGTCGACATGTCGGTCTCCTGCACCCTCGATCGGATCTCACCGAACACCGTCTCGATCGTCTCGGCGTGCGGCGCGAAGAACCGATCGGTCGCCGCGTTCTCGGCTTCGAGATACGCCAGGAGCGCCGGGTCGTCGACGTCACGCATCCAGGCGTACGGATCCTCGACGTCGCCCGTCGGACGGTGCCACGTGTGCGGTCGCTGCGGCGCTGAGGGGGTGGGTGCCCAATCCGAGGGTGTGGCGGATGTGACGGATGGGCGGTCGGCTTGTGGGCTCACGGTCGAGCCAATGTAGGCAGCCACGGGTACCGTTCGGTCATCATGCGAGTGTGGATCGATCAGGACCTCTGCACCGGCGACGGACTCTGCGTCGATCACTGTCCCGACGTGTTCGTCCAGCTCGAAGACGGTATTGCGTACGTCGTCGAGCAGGGTGAGGTGCTCAACGATCCGGGCGGGTCGGGCAGCCTCGCCGAGGTGAGCGAGCGCAACGTGTCCGATGCGATCCACGCAGCCGAGCTGTGCCCCGGCGAGTGCATCTTCATCGAGGTCGACGTGCCCGCCTTTGTCGGTCGTGGCGATGACGACGCCGACCTGGCCGAGCTGATCGATCTCGCCGACGACGCCGCGTAGGTCACCGGACGCGACGACACCGGGGGCGTGAACCCCCGGTGTCGATTCGATTTCGTGCCCGAGGGCTCGAGGTCAGAGGTAGTAGCCGAAGACGTCGACGATGACGTCGGTGCTACCGGCCTGGTTGCCGTTGAAGACGTTGATCTGGCGGCTCGCGTCGACCGGAACGGTGATCGAGTTGGCGATCTGGATGTCGCCTGGGCCCCAGTTGACCAACGACGCCTCGGTCGAGGTCACGTCACCGGCGGTGACCGACAGGAAGTTCGGTGCGGTCATGTTGGCAGCCGTCAGGTTGATCTGTACTGCCGTCGCACCGGCGGGGACGGCGTCGGCAACCGTGACCGTGCCGTTCGCGCTGTGTCCGTCGGCGATGCTGATCACCCGGTTGGTGTTCGGCGCCATCTGGCCCTGCACGGTGTAGTTGGGCTGGCGCGAGTCGTACGCACGCTGCGGGTCGATCGCATGGAACGACCCGGACGTCGGCGAGCCGGCCAGCTTGACGAAGCGCACCTCGTCCTCGGTCTCGGTCGGGACCGTGAACCACAACGTGCCGTCCGCGTCGGCGTACAGCTCACCTGCAGCGTGCACTCCAGGGGTCGGGCCTGCCACGGCACCATCCAACGGGAAG
>JBGTCW010000209.1:0-5748 GCA_041748635.1 Ilumatobacteraceae bacterium
GCCGGACGTCGACCGACGGGTCGGTGCCGTCGGTGGTCATCGTGGGCTCGACGTCATGATCCGTCGATCAGACCGTCGGCGGGGCGATCCCGGCGAGACAGTCGGCGATCAGCTCGCGGCCGACGTCCACGCCGACGTGGACTCCCGCAACTCGATGCGCGAGGGCCGGCCCTGCTGAGCGGACGATGTCGTCGGGAGTCACGAAGGTTCGTTGCGACATCGCTGCGAACGCCTTAGCGAGCGAGACCACGGCGACGCCGCCGCGCGTCGAGGCACCGACGCGTATCGACGGATGTTCGCGTGTCGCTTGGAGGACCTGCACCACGTAGGCGCCGACGGCATCGCTGATGTGCACCTGGGCGACGCGGCCCCGGGCGGCATCGAGTTCGTCGAGCGACGTGACCGCTTCGACCCGGTCGAGCATGGTTCGGCCGCGTCGCCCGGTGAGGACTTCGAGCTCCGCTGCCGCTGGTGCCCGGCCAGGGGTGACGACGGCGCGGAACCGGTCGAGGGAACCGTCGCCGAGTCCGTAGGTGCCCGCGATGTCGATCGGGTTCTGTGTGGCGACGATCATGAACGGGGCGGGCAGCGGATGGACGACGCCGTCGACGGTCACGGTCGCCTCCTCGGCCAGCTCGAGTAGCGCGGATTGCGTGCGGGGCGTGGCCCGGTTCAACTCGTCGAACACGACGATGTTGGCGAACACCGGACCCGGACGGAACTGCATGCTGTCGATGTCGAGTCGTCCACTCGGCACCATCGAACCGGTGATGTCGCCAGGCAACAGATCCGAGGTTCCCTGGATGCGGTGGAACGTGCCGCCGATGCTGCGTGCGAGCACCTGGGCGAGCAAGGTTTTCCCAACGCCCGGGAGGTCCTCGATGAGCAGGTGGCCGCCGGACAGCAGCGTCGCGACGGCCACCTCGGCCACGTCGTGCTTGCCCGCCATGACGCCGTCGATCGACGCGACGAGCCGCTCGCCCACCTCCCGTACGCCTGCATCGGGCGCGGCCATGAACGCGGTGGTCGGCGGCGGCAACGTTTCCATGAGTTGGTCATCGGCACGGATCGTGGCCTTCTTGACCGTCACGAACCCGGCGGTGTGTCGACGTCCGCAGGGGTCGACTGGAGTCGGCGAGGCCATGAATCCACGAGATGGACGCACGGTGAACGCGAGCCGAACGAATCGCGCACGATCGTTACACAAGACCCACGACAGACCGCGTGCGGCTGCAGTAGGTTGAATGTCGCAAGCACCGAAACCACCGTGGCAGGGCCACGAAGCAGGAGGTAGCAATGAGCCAGCGTCACCGGTCCCCAGAGACCGTGTTGCCACTCAAGCAGGAAGTACGTGCCCACGCCCACAGCGAACGGCACCGCATCCATGTCGAGTTGCAGAGCGTTGCGCAGGACGTCAGTGCCGGGCTCGAACCCGAGGACGTGCACGAACCCGGGATGGCGTGGAAGCCGATCGGTCATCACGACTCCGAGATAGCGAAGAGCAAGCTCGCCAAGAGCAGCCGCTCGAAGCGTCACTGGAAGACGAAGATGTGGAAGCGGCGCACCCAGCTGCGCCGAGACCGGGCCGACCAGATGCGTCTGGCCCGTGAGAACTCCGGCCTCATCGGCCACTGACCGTCATACGGGTCGCGTCAGACGAGATCGCGAGGGCGATCGATCCACGCCGTGACGAACTCGTCGCGACGCTCGTTCCATTCCTCGACGGTGATCCCGTAGCGAACGTGGTCTTCCCACGTGCCGTTGATCTCCAAATAGCGCTGCGCGACGCCCTCGTCGCGGATGTCGAGCTTCTGCATGATCCGCCGACTCCGCTCGTTGCGGGGGACGATGCAGATCTCGAGGCGATGCAGTGAGAGCTGCTCGAAGCCGAACTGCATGACCACGGCGACCGCCTCTGCGACGTAGGCGTGGCCGGCGCGGCGCTGGTCGATCCAGTAGCCGATCGTGCCGGACTGCATTGCCCCGCGGATCACGTTGTTGAGGTTGACTTCGCCGGACAGCTGCTGATCGACGAACAGTCCGAACTGGTAGGCCGTGCCCGCCACGCGGTCGCGATCGCGTTGCTGGCACCGAGCGGTGAACGCACCCCGATCGGTGACCGGATCGGGCTGGTGCGACGGTCGGCTCGGTTCCCAGATGGTCAGCCATTCGGCGTTGCGCGTGCGTACCTCGCTCCACGCTCGGAAGTCGTTGGCGGCCAGCGGTCGCAGCATGACGCGTCGTCCGTAGAGCCGCACCGGCGACGTCGGGCGTGACGGGTGACGCAGCACCATCAGCGCGAGTCCTCCCGTTGCGCGTGCGCGGATGCTCCCGGGTCGACGTCGACCGCACTCAGCTCGAGGTGTCGCATGATTCCCAGTATCACGCAACACGTGCCGATGATCGATTCGACGTGCCCTGTGGGGAGTCCCGGGTTGTGGAGGCGGTCGTCGATCCGTTCTGAGGCCAGGGTTCGGAACACCTCGTCGGCATCGGCTCGTGTGAGTTCGTAGCCGCTCGGAATGTCGTCGGCGCCGATCTCGACGCGTGCCATCGCCTCGGCATGCGGTCCGACGACGATCACCGCAGGTGTCGCGGCGATCGAGGGTGCCGCGATGAGCAGGTCGTCGAGGTGGTCCTGGACCAACCCGAGCGCGTTCGTGAGGCTGGCGGGTCGCGGCGGATCGCTCCCACGAAGCGGGCCGGCCAGCAAGGTCAGCGGGCCGACCGGCAGCGTGTGGACATCGCCGCCGGCGACGTCGAACGCCAGCTCGTGGTCGTCGATGCGCACCGTGAGCGTGCCGGCCACGATCGATCTCCCCGTCATGGTGCGCCACCCGCCGACGGCTCGATGTCGTCGTCGACCCGGTCGGGTCGGTCGAGTTGGTCGAGCGTCCATCGGCCGACCGGGTCGTCGCCGCCCGCCAGGAGATAGGCCACGTGCGCATGGAGGCACTTCACTCCCACGCGTGTCCCGCCGACGCCGCCGGACGGTCGGGGTCCCTCATGCCCAGGATCGATCGCCGCATCGCGTTCGTCGCCGTATCGCCGATGCAGTTCCGCCAGGCGATCGAGCCCGATCGCCGCCTCGGCCGCTCTCACGCCGCCCGTTGCCTCGATCCGGCTCACCTCGCGGACCAACTCGGCACCGACGAGGTAGTAGCGCGTCGGCATCGGCGTGCCGTCGTCGAGGAACGGTGCATTGCGCACCACGAGCGGGTCACCGGTGTCGTCGCGGACGACGACGTCGAACGCTCCCGCCGGCTCGCGCCCGAGCAGTTCGGCGACGCGGGCGCGGTCGTCCATCAGCCCCGTCGACGGCGCACGAGCAGCAGCACGAGCACCACGGCGATGAGGGCCGGCGCGACCCGCTTCAGCAACGATGACCCGCCGATCTCCATCAGGTCGATCGGCTCGGTCGCGGGTCCTTCGATCTTGCGGACCTGCGGGGGAGCGCTCACGTCGTCGGTCGGCTCGTCGGCCGCTGCGGCGGTGGTTCCGTCGGTGGTCGAGGTGTCGGGCGCTGCAGCCGGAGCTGCTGCTGCTGAGAGGCCCTGTTGGTCGATCATCTCGTTGAGGTTGTCGGCGAATTGGGCCATCAACTTCGAGCTGACGTCGCCCATGATCCCGCGACCGAACTGCGCCACCTTGCCGGTGATGTGCAGATCGGTTGTCACCTCGACGCGGGTGCTGGTGGGCGACAGGCTCTCGGCCTGCGCGGAGATCTCGGCCGACGCATTGCCGCGGCCGCCCGTGTCGCGGCCCGAGCCCTTGATGACGGCGCGGTAGTTCTCGTCGTCGCGCTCGACGAAGTGCGCCTCACCCTTGAACTGGCTGCTGATCGCACCGAGCTTCACCTTGACCACACCCCGATAGGTCTCGCCTTCGACCTCTTGGAGCTCTGCGCCGGGAAGGCAGGGCGCGATCAGCTCGAGGTCGGTGATCAACGGCCACGCCTCGTCGATCGGGCGATTCACGGTGAACTCGTTGATCAGTTGCTCTGCCATCGGCGAAGGTCCTCTGTGGTGTCGATGTCGGCTGGGGAACCAGTGCACGCTACTTCACGAACCAGTTCTGGACGAACGCGCATCAGCGCTCGAGCCCCCTCGTCGCCGGTGGTCGGCAGCAGGTCCCAGACGTCGACGTCGAGCTTCACCGGATTGGCGCGCCGCCCGTCATAGGTGGCGACGGCAATCGGTCCGGCGGCAGCGGCGACCGCTCTCCATGCCGCGGGATCGATGAAGGGCTGATCGGCGAGGCCGACGACGACGCTCGTCGCACCGAGCGAGCGGGCGCTGTCGATCCCGGCGAGCAGGGACGTGATCTGTCCTTCGCTCCAGCGTTCGTTGTGCCGGACGATGACCGCTGCGGCGAGGTGGGTGGGAACGACGTCGCTGAGTGCACCGGTGACGACCACGACGGGGCCGATGTCGGCGGCGAGTGCGTTCGTGAGCGCCTGTTCGATCACGGTGATGTTTCGATCGGAGCCGATCGGGGAAAGTTTTCCCTGGAGCTTGTGCCCGGGGTCGATGAAGCGCGTCCCGGCACCGGCGGCCAGCATCACCACGACATGATCCGACCGCATCACCCCAGCGTGTGGGGTGGTTTCGGACGGCGGTGATGCGGGCACTCTCGCAGTCTCGCCGACATCTGGCTGTCAATCTCGTGACGGTTTGGTGTCAAAACTTCGCGCTCCGGCTCAAGTATTGCGATTGCATGACGATATGTTACGCAACTGTCACGGTGAAGCGCCGTGCGGATTGCACCCATGAGCGCGTCAGCCCTTTCCTTCGTCGGCCAGTTCCGAGCGCCCAGCCGGGCAACCGTGCGTGCGGCATCGCGTGCCATCGTGCTCGGCGTCGTCGTCACCCTTGCCACCGTTGTGGGGACGCTCGCCGTCGGCGACAGCACCGCATCGGCGGCGTCCGACCCACTCGCCACCAACGCCATGGCACCCGTCGTCACTGCGTCGGCTCGTCAGGCGCTCGACAGCTACGACGAGTGGCTCGCCACGAAGAACGCCACCGCGTACCGATCGTTCGTGTGGTTCCGCACCCAGACTGCTCAGTACGCAGCGATCGAGTTGGGCTATCCACAAGACGACATGGCCGAGGCGTGGGCAGCGGCCCCGGTCGGCCACCAGCGAGCGGTGCTCGCAGCGATGACCCAGGTCGGGGTGCCGTATCGGAAGAACACCAGCATCGAAGGCGTCGGCTTCGACTGCTCGGGCATCACCACCTTTGCGTGGGCCGAGTCCGACGTGGAGTTGTTTCGCCAGTCGGGCGTGCAGATTCGCGAGGCCGCTCCGCTCGATCGGTCGTCGGCGAAGGCCGGCGACCTCGTGCAGTACCCGGGTCATGTCATGATGTATCTCGGCGTCGGCGACGCGATCATCCATTCGGTGATGAGCGGTCGCACCGTCGAGCTCGACACGATCAGCGAGCGCCGTTCGGACACCGTCCGCTTCGGCGACCCCACCGCCTGACCCGTCACCCGCGGCGAAACGCCGTGCGATGAGCCAGGCCTGCGCCAGCGGCTGGTTTCGCTCATCGTTGGGGTTTGGTTGGGTGTTGCGATGAGCCGGGCCTGCGCCAGCGGCTGGTTTCGCTCATCGCAGCGTGCCGCCGTCGGCGAGGGAAGCGCCAGCGACGAGCCGAACCGACGCCGACCTGGACCGTCACCGCACCGACATGTGGTGAGGCCGAACAATCAGGAATGGATGGCGCCGTCGGCGTCGCGCAGCGAGGG
>JBGTCW010000210.1:0-2022 GCA_041748635.1 Ilumatobacteraceae bacterium
TTGGTGCGCACGGCGTACCCGTCGACCACTGCGTTCGGGCAGCGGTACGGGCCCTGGGCGTGGGTCACGGCGTTGATCAGCACGGCCGAGGACGTGGACGCATACGCGCCGCCGTCGAACACCATGCGCGACTCGATCTTCACGATCTCGCCGTCGGAGGTCGCGTGGTGACGCATCCAGATCGTCGCGGGGTGTCGGTGCACGTGGCCCAGGAAGCTCTCGCGCCGGCTGTAGGCGATGCGCACCGGACGACCCAGACGCAACGCGAGTAGACACGTGTGCACCTGCAAGCTGATGTCCTCACGAGCACCGAATGCGCCGCCGACACCGCCGAGGACGAGGCGCACGGCGTCGGGCGCCAGGCCGAGGCACGCGGCGATCTGCGCACGGTCCTCGTGCAACCACTGGGTGGCGACGTGCAACTCGACGCCACCGCCGTCCTCGTCCGGGATGGCGAGTGCCGCCTCGAGCCCGAGAAAGGCTTGGTCCTGCATCCCGATCTCGTACGTGCCCTCGACCACGACGTCACCGGTGGCGTCGGGGTCGCCGCAGACGATGCGCTGGTGGCGAATCACGTTGCCGTCCGGATGGATCGGCTCGTGGGTCCCGGCGATCGCCGCCTCTGGGTCGAGCAACGGGTCAAGCACCTCGTACTGCACGACGATCGCGTCGAGCGCCCGACGACATGTCTCGGGCTCGTCCGCAGCGACCGCAGCGACGGGTTCTCCGACGTAGCGCACCACGGTGTCGGCGAACACCGGCTGATCGTCGGAGATCAACCCGTAGGTCAGTTTTCCCGGCACGTCAGCAGCGGTGATCACGACCTCGACACCAGGTATCGCCCACGCACCCGTGACGTCGATCGACACGATGCGTGCCGACGGGTGCGGCGATCGCAACGTGGCGCCCCACAGACAGCCGTCCGCCGACAGGTCCGAGGAGAACTCGAAACTCCCCTGCACCTTGGCGATGCCGTCAGGACGAGTCGCCGACGTCCCGATCGTCCCATCACGGGTGGTGCCAGGTGTGCCGGTCATGACGTCCGACGTGACGCTCATCGCACCCCTCGCTCGACGGCCACGCGTTGCACGGCGTCGACGATCCGCCCGTAGCCGGTGCAGCGACACACGTTGCCGGCAAGCGCCTCGCGGATGGTGGTGTCGTCGGGTGTCGGCGATCGTTCGAGCAGGTCGTGCACCGCCATGATCAGCCCCGGCGTGCAGAATCCGCACTGCACCGCTCCCGCCTCGACGAACGCCGCCTGGACGTCGCTCGGCGCTCCTCGAGGGGCGACTCCCTCGATGGTCTGGATCGGTTGCTCGACGACGCTCGCGGCCATCACCAGACACGAACAGACGAGCACGCCGTCGACGAGGACGCTGCACGAACCGCACTCGCCCTGCTCGCAGGCACCCTTCGTGCCCATCAGACCGAGACGTTCACGCAGCACGTCGAGCAGGCTCTCGCCCAACCACGAATCGGTGACGGTTCGCTCCTCACCGTTGACGTGGAGCACGTAGTGATCGCCGTCGTGGCTCATGCTGCGATCTCCTGCGACGACGCTCGTTGGACCAGGCGACGGGCGAGCACCCCGACGGCGTGGCGGCGGTACTCGGCGCTCGAACGATGGTCGGTGATCGGCCGACTCTCCGACGCCACGAGCGCTCCGAGGGCGCCGAGTTGCTCGGCGTCGACGACCAGCGACGACCAATCGATGGCCCCTTCCACGGCCGCCTCGGCCTGCGGACACCGCAGGATGGTGGGTCCGACCGATCCGAGCGCGATTGCTGCACGCCGGTTGCCGCGGTCGAGCACCACGCAGGCGCTGGCGACGGCGATCACCATCGCGTTTCGCACGCCGACCTTGGCGTAGCCCTGCCACCCGTCGACGATCGGGAGCGTGATCGACACGATCAGCTCCCCGGGAACGAGCCCCGTGCGCTTCGGGCCGACCATGAACTCGCCGACCGGCAACGACCGGCGTCCAGCGGTCGACGCCAGCTCGACGGTCGCATCGAGTGC
>JBGTCW010000211.1:0-3091 GCA_041748635.1 Ilumatobacteraceae bacterium
CTGCGCAGTACGTAGTCGCGCTGTTGCTCGCGCATGTCGGTCATCTCCTGAGTCTCTCGCGGTCGGCGTCGAAATGCGACAGGACGGAGGCCGGAGCCCCCGTCCTGTCACCGGTCCCCGCGTTCTCGTGAACAACTCCACGCGTCACGCGTGATGTTGTTCACGAGAAGTGGTTGATCACTTCATCGCGCCACAGACGGTCTCGACCATCAGTCGGGCGACCAAGTAGGGGTCGATGTTGGCGTTGGGGCGACGATCCTCGAGGTAGCCCTTGCGGTCGACGGCAACCTGCCAGGGGATGCGGATCGAGGCGCCGCGGTCGGACACGCCGTAGCTGAACTGGTCGAACCGCTGGGTTTCGTGGGCGCCGGTCAGTCGGTCGGCGATGCCCTGGCCGTAGTTGGCGATGTGCAGCTCGGTCTTCTCGCCGAGCGCCTTGCAGCCGGCCTCGATGTACTTGTAGCCGCCTTCCTCACGCATCTCCTTGGTGGAGAAGTTGGTGTGGGCGCCGGCTCCGTTCCAGTCACCCTTGGCGGGCTTGGCGTCGAGCGTGGCGGCGATGCCGTAGTCCTCGCCGATCCGGTAGAGCAACCAGCGAGCGATCCAGAGTTCGTCGGCGACCTCCAGGAGCCCGCATGGGCCGACCTGGAACTCCCACTGACCGGGCATGACCTCGGCGTTGATGCCGGAGATCGAGAGCCCCGCTTGGAGGCAGGCCTCGAGGTGATCCTCGACCAGCGGGCGGCCGTGGATCTCGTCCTCGCCGACGCCGCAGTAGTAGCCACCTTGCGGCTCGGGGAAACCGGCCGGCGGGAAGCCGTACGGGCGGCCGTTCTTCATCAGGGTGAACTCCTGCTCGATGCCGAACAGCGGCTCGTGCTTCTTGTACTTCTTGGCGGTCTTGACCGCTGCCGCGCGCATGTTGGTCGGGTGTGGCTTGCCGTCGACGAGCATCACCTCGCACATCACGAGCACGTCGTCGCCGCCACGGATCGGGTCCGGGTAGGTCGCCACGGGCTTGAGCACACAGTCGCTCTTGTCGCCGGTGGCCTGATTGGTGCTCGATCCGTCGAAGCCCCAGATCGGCAGTTCGGCGCCGTCTTCCAGGATCTTCGTCTTCGACCGGAGCTTCGACGTCGGCTGCGTGCCGTCGACCCAGATGTATTCAGCCTTGTAAACCACTGTTGTCCTCAATTCCGTCCAAGTGTTCGGGGTACAGGAGACCCAACCGAAATCGTCTGGTCGGTGTCGCCCGATGGCAGGCGGAATCGTCGCAGCGTCCGGTTGCCGAGTCGTTGCCCGATTGTGAACGGCGTGTGAACTGCTCCCGATCGGCCGGGCTCGACGGCTGTGTCAGACTGACCGGCGGATCGGAACGAACGGGGGATCGTGATGGCAATGACGACGATGAGCACCTTGGTGGAAGGCCGATACTTCTGCGAGGGGCCACGCTGGCACGACGGGCGCTTCTGGTTCAGCGACTTCTACGCCCACGAGATCTGTAGCGTCGGGCTCGACGGCGACGTTCGCGTCGAGGTTGCCGTGGGTGGCAGTGAGCGCCCGTCGGGTCTGGGTTGGCTGCCCGACGGCCGACTCCTGTTCGTGGCGATGCTGAGCCGCACGATCATGCGGCGCGAACCCGACGGCTCGATCGTGGAGCACGCCGATCTGGGTGAGGTCGCGACGTTCCACTGCAACGACATGCTCGTCGACGACGACGGCCGGGCGTACGTCGGCAACTTCGGCTTCGATCTCGACGAGACGCTCGCGTCGATGGGACCGGAGGGTCTGCTCGGTGCGATGGCCGAGGATCGCTCGCAGTACACCGCTGTGCTCGCGCTCGTCGAGCCCGACGGGGCGGTGACCGTC
The DNA here is from genome assembly GCA_041748635.1 of Ilumatobacteraceae bacterium. GTDB lineage: Bacteria > Actinomycetota > Acidimicrobiia > Acidimicrobiales > Ilumatobacteraceae > Sva-07. Next base: position 1,870 of record JBGTCW010000211.1, read on the forward strand.
GCCGCCGACGATCTGGCGTTCCCGAACGGCGTCGTGCTGCTCGACGGCGGTTCGACGTTGGTGGTGGCCCAGACACTCGGACTGGAGTTGACAGCCTTCGATCGTGCAGCGGACGGCACGCTCTCGAATCGCCGGGCGTGGGCGTCACTCGTCGGCGACGACGGCTGGTTCGCCGCTCCCGATGGCATCGCTGCTGACGCCGACGGCGCGATCTGGGTCGCCAACGCGCTCGGCGCAGAAGTGTTGCGCGTCGAAGCGGGTGGAGAGATCACCGATCGGATGGCGACGTCGGCCACCGCATTCGCCTGCGCTGTCGGAGGGCCGGAAGGCCGTCACCTGCTCGCCTGCACGGCGGAGTCGTCCGATGCCGCAACCGCCGGCGCCGCCCCGCTCGGCAAACTCGAGATCGCGGAACTGTAGGCGATCAGCGTCCGAGCACGCTGTAGGTCTCGAGGGCGGGATCGGCCTCGATCTGAGCGTCGGTGAAGGCGACCTGACGCCACCGCTTCTCGCTGAACGCAGTGGTCTGCGAGTCGAAAAGTGGCGAGGATCGATCGCCGGTTTGGCCGTACACGAGCAGTGTCCACGCTTGCACCTCGTCGCTGGTGAAATCGACGTTCATCACGAAGCTCGTGCCGTAGTTGACCCGGTAGCCGCTGCCGCGCATCGAACTGCCGACAGCGACGGGGTCCCCGCGCTGGGGGGCAGGCTCGCTCGACGACGATCGACCACCCCAGGTGACGATGTTGGTGACCCCGTCGATCGAGGTACCTCCGTGGATCGAGATGCGCGTGTCCGATCGGTCGGTGAACTGCGATGCGCCCAAGGTGGTGTCGATCGCGAACCCTGCGACCGCCATCGTCTGCACGGCGCGCGCCATCGCCTGGAGCACCGCCGTCGAATCGGCCGCCGGCACCGACGGGGTGAGCGTCGGTCGAGCCGGATCGAACGCGTCGTCGAAGAGCGCGCCGTTCGTTCGGAAGTCGCCCGAGTCGAAGCGACTCATCGTCTCGCGCCAGATCATCGGCCCCGATCGATCGAGGTCGTACACGCCGTCCCATCGATCCAGCACGTTGCAGGCCTCGGTGAGGTCGACGGACGCCGCCGGCAGGCTGACACTGCCGTCGGCGGCGAGCAGTTCGTCGACAGCCACCACCGGCGCGGCGCGGCATGCGTTCACCGCAGCAGCGCGCAGCAGCACGGCGGTCCGCCCGGTGTTGTC
>JBGTCW010000212.1:0-2569 GCA_041748635.1 Ilumatobacteraceae bacterium
CCCATCGTCAGGCCCGTGTTGCGCAGGTGGCTCGTCTCGTTGATCGTCACGATCGAGCGCTCGCCGCTGGACGCTGCCGCAACCCGGTTGATCGAGGTGTAGTTGGGATAGAAGAACCCGCGGACGAACGCGTCGAGTCCGAGGATGTGTGAGAGATACCCGTTGATCACACCGCCGTGGCAGACCACGGCGACCTTGTGGCCGCGATGGCCGTCGATGATCGTCTCGAGCGCGTCGAGGACGCGGGTTCGAAACTCGTCCTCGGACTCGTCGGAGGACCACTCCCCGGCGAGCATCGCCTGCCAGCGCGGATCGTTGGTGGCCTTGAGCTCCTCGACCGGAACGTACTCGGGACTGTTCTGGTCCCACTCGGCCACACCGGGCGAGATCCGGACCTCGAGCCCGAACAGCTCGGCGAGGGGACCGGCGGTCTCCCGGGCTCTCGCCATCGGGCTTGCATAGATCGCATCGATCTGCTCGGACTCGAGGTAGCTGGCGAGCAGGCGGGCCTGGTGGTGGCCGTCGGGCGAGAGCTCGGGATCCGCAGCGCCTTCGGTGAGTTCCCGTCGCACCGGCAGCCCGTGGCGGATGATCAAGAGTTCCATTTCCGATAGACAAGCAGATATGACCGGGCGAACGAAGATCGTGGCGACCATCGGACCCGCGAGCGAGTCGGCCGCGGTGCTCGGCGAGCTGATCGATGCCGGCGCCGACGTGATGCGTCTGAATCTGAGTCACAGCGATCTCGGGGCCCATCTCGAGGTGCTCGCAAGGATCCGCCACGTGGCCGCCGAGCGCCGCCGGCCGGTCGCCGTGCTCGCCGATCTACCCGGCCCGAAGATCAGGACCGGTCCGTTCCCGCCCGGGGGAGTCCGGCTCGTCGCCGGCGACACGATCGAGCTGGTGCCGGGTGACGGACCCAGCAGTACGCGCCGCATCACGGTGCCGTACGAGACCCTGCTCGACGACCTGACCGTCGGGTCGCGGGTGCAGCTCGGTGACGGCGCGATCGCGATGCGCGTGGTCGATGTCGGGGCCGAGGTCGCCTCAGCGCTGCTCGAAGCGGGTGGTGAGACGACCGGTCGTCCCGGCGTCCACCTGTCGTCGGACACCTTGCGTCTGCCATCGCCGACCGCTCACGACCTCGTACTGGCCGAAGCGGTGGCGGCCGCGGGCGTCGAGTACATCGCCGTGTCGTTCGTTCGTTCGCCCATCGACATCGACCAGGTGCGTGCGGTGGTCGGCGACCGGGCCCAACTCGTGGCGAAGATGGAGACTCGAGCGTCCGTCGATCGCCTCCACGAGATCGTGGCCGCCGCCGACGTCGTGATGGTGGCGCGCGGCGACCTCGGCATCGACTGCCCGATCGAGGACGTTCCGCACCTCCAGAAGCGCATCATCCGTCACTGCGTCGAAGCGGGTGTCCCGGTGATCACGGCGACCCAGATGCTCGAGTCGATGATCGTGGCTCCTTCGCCGACGCGTGCCGAGGTGAGCGATGTCGCCAACGCCGTGTTCGACGGTACCGACGCGGTGATGCTGTCGGGCGAGACGGCGATCGGTCACGATCCGGCGTCGGTGGTGCGCACCATGGCGAGAGTCGCCACGCGCGCCGAGTCGGAAGCCTCGTCTCGCCAATGGGCGGATCGGCTCGGCCGGGTGCAGCGGCAGGCGCATCACGAGGAGATGTCGAACATCGACCCGATCACCGCGGCGCTCACCCATGCTGCATCGCAGGCGGCGATCGACGCCGAGGTGACCGCGATCCTGTGCTGCACTCGCAGCGGGCGAACGGCCAGAGCGATGGCGAGGTTCAGGCCGTCGGCGGCGATGATCGGGCTGTCGCCGCACCCGCACGTGGTCCGGGCGATGTCGTTGAGCTGGGGTGTCACCCCGATCGAGGTCGACCTGTACGGCAGCACGGACGAAATGGTGTGGTTCGCCGTCGAGACGGCGCTCCAGGCAGGACTGATCGCGTCCGGTGACCGGGTGCTGGTGCTCGCGGGCGCTCCCGATCATCATCGCGAGCGTCCTGCCGACGCCGCGACCGATGTGCTCCGGATCGTCCGCGTCGACTGATGGGGTCGCAGGTGTGGTCGGACGTGGCCGGCGATCCGGACGCCCCGCTGGTCGCTCTGGTGCACGGCTCGATGGACCGTTCGGCCGGGCTCCTGCGACTGAGCCGACGACTCGATCCCACACATCAGGTGATGCGCTACGACCGCCGCGGATACGCCCGCTCGGCCGACATCGGCCCGCCGTGGGCCGTCGAGGCGAACGTCGATGACCTCGAATCGTTGCTGACGTCACGCGGTCCGGCGATCGTGTTCGGACACAGCTTCGGTGGCAACGTCGCGCTCGGCCTGGCGGAGCGACGACCGGACCTCGTGCGCGCCGTCGTCGTCTACGAGACACCGCTGTCGTGGCTCGACTGGTGGCCGGGCAACTCTGCCGGTGCTGCAGCCATGGCGGTCGACGATCCTGGTGACGCCGCGGAGGCCTTCATGAGGCGCCTCGTCGGTGACGCCGTCTGGGAACGCCTGTCGCCGGCGAAGCGGTCGGAGCGGCG
>JBGTCW010000213.1:0-2111 GCA_041748635.1 Ilumatobacteraceae bacterium
GGCGTCGGCGGCACTGCGTCGACGTCGGGCAGCACCGCTTCGAGCGCCCATCCGCTCGCTTCGATCATGAACTCGATCTTGTCCCGATCGGTCATGGCGTCGAAGCGCTCGGCCAGATGGTCGTCGGGATGGTCCCTCACGAGAACGACCGTAGCGCGACCGACCGAGACCCGGGCGGGTGGGCGTCAGGACCCGATGGATCGAATCAGACTCGCCATCGACTTCATCACGTCGATGGCGAAGGTCGGGGTCTCGTGCACGAGGAACAAGAAGGTGCGCTTGTCGATCACCGCGATCTCGCACGCCTCGAGCGCCGTCGCGGTCAACGTGCGGGGACCCGAATCGACGATGGCGAGTTCGCCGAAGGTCTCGCCTGGCCCGACCTTGCTGATCACCCGATCGTCGAGCCGGAGCTCGAGTTCGCCAGAGATGACGCCAAACATCTCGTCGCCGACATCGCCGGCGTTGAACAAGACATCGCCCGGCTCCAACGTCGTGGTTCGTTTGGCGCCGTGAAACACTCCCTTGGCTGACACGAGGCGCAGAATAGCGCTCCGATGCGGCGGGCTCGTCGACGACGATGAGTGTTCGTCTGCTGTCAACCTGCCGTTCACCTCGTCGTTCGCGCGTGCGACCGATCGCCGCGACGAACAGTCAGTCGAGGTTCTCGATGTCGAGCGGCGGGAGGTCATCGTGGGGCTCGAAGCCGAGGATCCGGCCGTGGAAGGCGAGGTCGGCCTCGAACCACCGAACGATGGCGTCGGCGGACCGGAAGCCGTGCCCCTCCCCCTCGAACGTGAGGTAGGCGACCGGGAGACCGGCGCTTCGGAGGGCGTCGACGATCTGCTCGGAGTGTGCCGGCGGCACGATCGTGTCGTCGGACCCCTGCAGCACCAGCAACGGCGACGACAGGCGTTCGGGGAAGTTGATCGGCGAGCGACGTGCGTAGTCCTCCGCGGCGTCCGGCCACGGCCCGATCAGGCCGACGGTGTACTGCGACTCGAACTTGTGGTCGTCGGTGATCAACGCGGACATGTCGGTGACGCCGAACAGGTTGGTACCGGCCGCGAACACGTCGTGGTTGGCGATGGCGAGGAGCACCAGCGAGCCGCCGGAGCTTCCGCCTTCGATGACGAGACGCTCGGCATCGACGTCGCCACGGTCGGCGAGGAATCGTGCTGCGGCGACGGCGTCCTCGACGTCGCTGACGCACCAGTTGCCGAGCAGCTTGCGTCGATAGGTGCGTCCGTACCTCGTGCTCCCCCGATAGTCGACGTCGACCACGGCGATGCCTCGGCTGGTCCAGAAGCGATGCCCGCGACCCGGCACGAGTCGGCGTTGTGCGGCGCCGGTCGGCCCGCCGTGCACGAACACCATGAGCGGTGGTCGCTCGTCGGCAGGAACGTCGAAGTCGGGATGGGCGGGCGCGTAGTAGAGGCCGTGTGCCACGTCTCCCTCGGTGGTCGGGAAGGTGAGCAGCTCCGGTTCGGGTAGAAACCTGTGATGGACGCCGAGTTCGTGCCCAGGGCGCAGCACGTCGACTCGGCCGTCGCCAACCCGTACGACCTCGTTGCTCATCGTGTACGAACTGCCGACGAAGACGAATGCGTCGCCGGCGCGGCGCAACGACGAGATCTGGGTGTACGCAAGATCGAGATCGTCGTCGCCATCGATGCGCAACCGATCACGGGTGGCGTCGCCGATCACGTGGGCTCCCGGCGCGTGGCGGGCGCCACCGAACACCCAGTGGGGCTCGACGATCTCGAACGGGCCGACCGCTTCCGGAGTCAGTTCGCCAGTAGCGACGTCGACCAGATACAGGTTCCACCACTCGTCACGATCGGTGACCACGACGAGCGTGCCGTCATCGCGCCACAACGGTTCCTGCAGCGCCTCGTCGCCGTTGCCGACCAGTTTGCGCGCCTCGGTCGCGGTGGCGCTATCGAGGTCGGCGATCCAGAGTTCGGTCGCGTCCCATGGCATGTTCGGGTGCATCCACTCGATCCAGACGATCGATCGGCCATCGGGCGACACCCTCGGCGAGGCGTAGAAGTCGGCGCCCGAGGCGACCACCTCGACGCGCATCGAGCCGTCGGTCGCCACGGCCACGA
>JBGTCW010000214.1:0-3190 GCA_041748635.1 Ilumatobacteraceae bacterium
CGACCTGAACCACCAACGCCGAGACTCGGCCAAGTTTCCGAGTCCGCCGATCATGGTCTGGCCCATCGACCCCACGGTCGCGCATTGCATCGACGGACGGCACGTGATTTCAGTCGGCGGATCGACCACACACGCCGCATATCGCGCGCTCGGTAAGCCGACCCTCGGAGGACTCGAGGCGCCGCATCGCGGCCCAAGCCGAGCACCCGATCATCACGTCGTCGCGCCAGCGACCGAAGGGACGGAGGAGAGCGCAGATCGGCAGTTCGGCTCGGTAGGGCGACCCCGACGTAGCGCGGTCTGACTTCCCAATTTCCGACGAGTGTTCGAGGCACTGTGCGGCCAGCCAGCCTGCCCACTTGGTCGGAGGCGTCGCACGCGATGCTGGTAACCGTGGCGACAGTACGAGCAATGGTGCGTTCTGCGATTCCCGTCGGGCTTGACTTCAAACTTCTGGGGCGATCCTTTGAGGTAGCCAGCGAGCTCGGCCAGATCACTATGGAGCTCCCGCGAGTCGAGCGGGTGGGCGACAGACCTAACACGCTCCCAACGACCCGTGCTGGGGCGATTTACACGTCGTCATTCAGCGATCACCTGTTTGCTCAGTCCGACATCTACCGATGGGGCTCGGTGGCGGAATGGCGCGCGGCGGGGCCTCGGCGCACCAGCAGGAGCCGCGATTCACCAGTTTCGGCTCAGCATCACGGAATGGCGCACCAAGTTCGTCCGCTGGGCTGCACTGATCGCAGGGCAGGTGATTGATTCTGACCTCCCGCCGGCTGCGAGCAGGGTCGTGGAAGTCGCCGCTGGCACCATGCTCGGGATCGACGACGGAGCGCGACTGGTGGGTCCCCCCAGTTTCCAGTCGGAACAGGTGAACATCGTCGTGCGCGGAGACGTTCCGGCGGGAGGAATTCTCATCGACGAAGCAATCTTCGATCGCTTGCTGATACGCACGGCCGCAGCCGACCAACCAACCACGCAACTGGGGTTGCTGGGGCGAGCTCGGGCCGCGATCCAACGCCATGAGTACCGGGTGGCGATGACCGAACTTGGTAGTGCAGCCGAACTGTGTCTTTGGAACACATTCACGTCGACTGTGCGAACTCCGACGCCGAAGGAACTGTCGACGTGGACGCTTGGAACACTCGTGCGGCAGTGCTATGGCGCGTCGGATCCGATGCGTGACACGTTTACGAGAGGCATCGTCGATCCGCGAAACGACGCGATACATCGAGCACTCGACTGCACCCGAGACTCGGCTCTCGAGGCGTTCACGCTCGTCCGTCAACTGGTCAGCGACGAACTACCGAAGCTCCTTCCAGTTCGAGATCCGCAAAAGTTTGCCCGCAGTGGGCAGAGACCCGTGGGTGGGGCAACACACCGACTGCATCGAGCACGCACGGAATGCTCGATGCCCGTGTGCCGCACCGAACGCTCGGTATGTGCGCGCTTCGCAAGGCATCTCCCTGGTCTTGCTCGAGATACCTATCGTTGGCCCATGTCCACAGGCGGCGAGGCGCGTGACGACGAGATCCGGGCGATCGTGCTCGACGCACTGATCGCAGGTCGCTCGGTCGACGACATCGCCAACGTGGTCCGCCCGCTTCACGCAGAGGGCGCCACCTATCCGGCCTCGGCGCTCATGGACCTTGCGGCCGACGCGTACCTCGCGTGCGGATCGAGTCGGACTGATCGACTCGAGGTCGACGGGCTCGCGGAGAGGATGCTGCCCGAGGACCCCGCTCGCGGCAACGTCGGCCACTCGAAACGCCGCCACTGCGTACAGGGAGCGATCATGATCGCCGCTGGTGCCGAACCGGAAGACACCGGCTGGTGGTCCACCGACGACTTCTGGCGACATGCGTTGGACGCTGCGGTGGTGTTCATACGTGCAGCGGCGGAGCGCCAGGGCGCGCCAGTCGAAGACGTTTGCGGTTCGCTCGCACCTACCTGACCGTCCTTGTTGCCTTGCGTCGGGCGCCCATACCGGGCATTCTGCGCCGGTGACAGACGACGAGTCCGAAGGGCGGCTGGCCGATCTACTGGCATCACTGGACGATGCGTCGGCTCTGCTCGCTAAGCACGGCGCGCACCGCTGGGCCGCCTGGCTCAGCGAAGATCGGGAGCGAATCGCCAATCACGATCGGTATGGCGTCGAGCATTTGTTGATGGCGTTCGGCGGCATGGGAAGCCTGAACGACGTCGTGTTCCACCCAATGAATGGCAATGCGTCAGGCGAGGACGATGATGGCTGGGAAAACGCCAAACTCGACGCGTTGAGAAGCAAGCTCTTCACCGACGCGACGGCCCTGCGACGAGAACTCGACCGCTCATAGCTGCCGATCTGTGCGGGTGTCTCCGATGTGCCGTTATCTCGGTCACGGTCACTCACCCGGCGATCAGGGACACTCTGTCGAAGTCGGCTGGCCCGTCGTCGTTCCCCTCGGTACGGGCACGACCGTGTCTTCGGTCAACCGGGGTCGAACTCAGCGACCGACCCAATGCCCGAAGCGTTCGTCGATGTCAGCCCGCAGCGGTCGAGGGCCAACTCCGCGGGCGCGCGAACCATGCGCCTGTGGGGTAAGCAGTGCTCATGCCTCAGTTCTCCGGCCTGTCCGCTGTTCTCCTCAACTGCTCGCTCGTGCACGACCCATCCAAGTCTCACACCAGACGACTCCTGTCACGGGTCGCGGGGGTCATGGACTCGGAAGGAGTCGCTGTCGAGCTGATCCACATGCTCGACCACCGCATCGGATTCGGAATGGTGAAGGACACCACCACGCTCGGCGACGCCGTCGACGACTGGCCGGAAATCCACCGCCGGATCATGGACGCTGACATTCTCGTCATCGGCACACCGATCTGGCTGGGGGTCAAATCGAGTGTCGCCACGCTCGCAATCGAGCGGCTGTATGCCTACAGCAGCGATACCAACGATGCCGGACAGTACTTGTACTACGGAAAGGCGGGCGGGTGTGTCGTCACGGGCAACGAAGACGGCGTGAAGGCATGCGCGATGGAAACGCTCTACGCGCTCGCTCACATTGGTTACACGATCCCGCCACAGCCCGACTGCGGATGGATCGGAGAGATCGGCCCAGGACCCAGCTACGGCGACCCCGTCGAGGGCTCGGACATTCCGATGGGATATGCGAGCGAGTTCACGAACAAGAACGCCACCATCATG
>JBGTCW010000215.1:0-3489 GCA_041748635.1 Ilumatobacteraceae bacterium
GGCCGGTCCACCAGGCGCCAGCGGCACCGACTGCGGCGATCGCCCACCAGCGTTCGTGGATGGGTCCATCGAGGATCGTGGGGAAGATCCGTGGCCACCGGAAGGCAAGTGCGGCAGTGACCGCCACGCTGAGCAACCCGATGATCGCCCCGGTGGCGCCGGACCCGCGATCTCCCCGGCCCGACGCGACGAGTGCGGCCGCGATGGCAATGCACGCTGCAGCTGCAGCGGGAGCGACCAGCGACGAGAGGTCGTCGGGCAGACCCGGGCCGGCGGCGACGACACCGAGGATCAACGCGCACGACACTGCGGCGGCCAGCCCGACGACGACGAAGCGGAGCGAGCGCCGACATGCGCTGGGGAACGGCTTCGACGACAGCAGGTTCGCGGCCGGATCGTCGACGGCGAACGCCACGCTGACCGCGGCGACGAGCACGAGGATGATGACGCCTGCGGACGCGTCGTGACCTCCACGGACGACGGTGACGATCGAGGGGATACCGGCGAGCAGCACCGCAGTCGCAGCGACAGGACCGTGGGCAACCCGTGCCGTCGGAGGCAGCGCAATCGCGGCGATCCGGTTCATCAGCAGTAGTCCTCGGGGCGCACCACGACGACTTCGAACGGCCCGACCGCTGCCAGGTCGAGCGCTGCCATCAGCTCGTCGGTCGTCGTGGCTGGGTCACGCCAACGATCCGGGGCGCCGAGGAGAACGTCACGCACGCTCTGCTCGGGCAGCGCCATCACGGCCCGCGCCGCTTGGAGATCCTGGCCCGACCAGACGACGGGCGCGCATCCGCTCGGCCATGCGTAGCCGCGCTCGAAGGCGTCATCGGGTGTCTCGAAGTCGTCGTCGACGGACGCGAGCGTGACGGCATCGTCGGTAGCGAGGCCTCGGGCTGCGAGCCACAGGGCAAGTACACCTCGGGCCTGCCCGGCGACCGATGCTGGGAGCAGGTCGTCGCGGCGGCTGTGCGGGGCATCGAGCGCCCACAACGCCACCGCGAGGCGGTCAGCGAGCAGAGCATCTCGATCGGCGTACAGTCCGATGCCGACCTCGCCCGCAGGAAGCACTGGCAGTTTGCTGCCGAGGACGGTGCGCATCGAGCTGGGCAGGTCGCCGATGGAGTCGTCGTAGATCTGGCGCACGGTGACCGGCCCGGCGAACAGCTCGAGCTCCTCGGCGAGCGGGAGGAGTGCCTCGGTCACGCGGCTGCGAAGCTCGGGATAGTCGTCGAAGGTGCAGATCGAGATCGCCTGATTGTCGGTCGTCACGCACGTCTGGTGATCGGCCGGGTTCAGGATGAGATCAGCGACCTCGGCAGCATCGCCAGCGGCGACCGGTCGCATGGCAAACGATCCGGCGATCAACGCCGCCACGATCCCGACGACGCCGGTGATCCAGACGTTGCGGCGGCGGTTGTACCTCGACATCGCGATGACCGCCACGATCGTCGTCAGCGCTGCGATCCAGGCGAGGTAGGCCCAGCGCGACGTCAGGACGATCAACATCGGGGTGTCACCTTCCGGGCCGAGCGTCGACAGCGACGCGCGGCCGTTCCAGCCCGGGTCGCCATCGCCGCGAAGGCGCAACGAGAGCAGACCGACGGCGAACACCGCCACGATGGGTACCACCGCGTAGGGCACCCAGACGGCGAGCGCCGTGCCGAGGAACACCGAGCCGACGAGCAGGACGAACGACGCCGCGATGATGGCGACGATGCCACCGCTGAACGGTCCATGGATGTGCGGCCAGCGCGTGATGAGTGCGATCGCGTAGACCACGAGGAAACAGCCGTACACCGCGAGCGGCACGATCACGGTGCGCAGTTGTGCGGCGGTGCGAACGTCACGTCCGGCCGGGCAGCCGTCGAACAGCTCGTCGGTGTCGTCGCGTCGCGATCGCGTCACGGCGCGGAACGTGGCGATGATCGTCATGCCGGCGAGCGGGTGGGCGAACCACGGGGCGAGATGCGCTGTCTGCAACCACACCGCACCGTTGCCGAGATCGGTGTCGGTGAACATCGTGAACGAGACGAAGATCACCACGAGCAGCCCGATACCGACAGCGAACCACGGGCTGTACAACAGCTCGCGCGACTCGACGACGCCCAACGCCCGGCTGACCTCCCGAGGTGTCGACCGGCGCCGGACCTCGATGTGGCCGCCACTCTGCTGCACGGCCGGGGACCTCGTCCATGCCGGATCGACAACCGATCGACGTTGCCGGATCGAGGCGACGGCGAGGAACACGAGGAGGGCCACCAGGCCGCCAAACGCGGTCGGGATGCTGCCGACGAGAAACCCACCGAACGTCATCGTGGCCAGCACGGCCCCGATCACGTGGACCAGTCGACGGCTCACGACGCCAGCTGCGGTGGTTCGTCGGTGCGTCCGGCCAAGAGCAGGTAGCCGTCCTCGACGGTCGGCTCGACCAGCCGGGCGCGGGCGGGCGGGTCGCCGACGTGGCGGATGCTGCCGTCGCCGCTCACCCACGCGAGGTGGGCGTTGGCGTCGCGTTCGGACGCGGTCCAGACACGCCCAGTGGCGAGTCCAGCGAGTTCGGTCGGCCGACCGGAGAAGCACACGACGCCGTCGAGGAGAACGATCACCCGTTGGCACAGCGCCGCGACGTCGTCGGTCTGGTGGGTCGACAGCAGCACGACCGAGCCCTCGGCTTCGGTGCCGAGCAGTTCACGGAACCGCAGTCGCTGTTCCGGGTCGAGTCCGGCGGTCGGCTCGTCGAAGATCAGCAGCCCCGGCCGACCGATCATCGCTTGGGCGATGCCGAGTCGGCGCCGCATGCCACCAGAGAGCTCGCGTATGCGCTTGTTCATCACACCGTCGAGACCGACGAGGCCGAGCACGCGACGCACCTCGTCGTGGCGGTCCTTGCGGTCGGCCCACTCCTTGAGGATCGCCACGTAGTCCACGAACTCGAACACCGTGAAGCCCCGGTGGAATCCGGGCTCCTGGGGGAGGTAGCCGAGCTGGCGTCGGATCTCGATGCGGTCGTCCGAGCGGGTCGGGTCGAGCCCGAAGGCGTCGACGCGACCGGAGTCGGCAGCGAGCACCGTTGCGAGGATCCGCAGCAACGTCGTCTTGCCTGCGCCGTTCGGCCCGAGGAGCCCGTTGACGCCGGGTGCGAACACGGCATCGACGCCGCCGAGGGCCGTGGTGGCACCGAACCGCTTGTGCAGTCCGGTGACCGTGACCGTCGATCCGGCGGCGCTCATCGCCGGACCGCCAGCATCGAGTACCGATCGATCCGTGCCGTCATCACGACCCCGCCGAGCACGGCGAGTGCGAGCATCGCGATTTGGCCCGGCGGGGTGAAGAGCGCAGTCTGCGACACCGAGTCACCGAGGTCTCGGAGCCGCCAGGCGACGCCGACCGCGACCGCCCACGTGGTGGCGAGGCCGGCGACGCATCGCTCGATGGGGAACCACGTGCCGAGCGCCAGGCTCACGAGCGCCAGCGCCAGCCCGG
>JBGTCW010000216.1:0-1832 GCA_041748635.1 Ilumatobacteraceae bacterium
CGGCCCAGATGCTGTCTTGGATCTCGAGGAGCTTCTTGGCGTTGGCCTGGCACTCGCTGCAGATGAAGATGTCGCCCGAATCGCTGAACGAGCCATCGACTCGCAAGTAGTGGCAGACGACGCAGGTGACCGCAGGTCGAGTCATCGCGACATACTCGCACCTCACAGTCGAACTGCCTGGAGGCGCGTCCGGCCGGCTCAGCCCGTTCGTCACATCTAGCGAGTGGACTGGTAGCCCTGGGCTGCGAGCCAGGAGCGTGCTCGGCCCAAGCGTGCATCGTCACGGAACCGGTGCCAGCGTGTGTAGTCGTCCTCGTTCCGGCTGAGTTCGGTCTGAAACCGGCGGAAGGCACCAGACCCGGCAAGCGCATCGCTGAGACGCGATGCGAGATCCGGTTGCTCGATCGTCGCGACGAAGCGCTGCATCGCGTCGTATGCGGGTCCTGATCCGAGGCCGACCACGAGCAGCCACCTATCCGACGCCGGGTCGAAGTCGGGCGGGCCCTGATCGACGTCGAACAGTTGCGCCGGCCACAACGTTCCGTCGGTCAGGTCGATGAACGAGTCGCTGCCGCGGGACTGGTCGAGTGCCTCGCCCAGTTCGTCGAGGGCGACGGGCAACGTCTTCAGATCCGACGCGGTGCGGTCGACGTAGTGCTCGAGTTCCACGATCAGTTCGGCGTCGCCGACCCAGCCGCGTTGACCCAATGCCTCGATCAGTCGACGAGCGCTTGCGACGAGAACGTCCGAGCGCTCAACGAGCAAGAGCGCACTGCCGGCGTGTTGGAGTCCGTCGGCGGGAACATCGCCTGCCAGAACCGCCTCGACAGATCGGGTGTCAGTGCCAGCGATGCGGAGCTGTTTCAACCACGGGTCACGACTCATCGTCGGCCTAGTTCATCATCGATCGACCGACGTGGATGTCATCCGCCGAGGCCAACGTGCGGGACGCCGGCGCGAGACGCAAGTCGCTGCATCAGTTCGTCGTCCTGTTGCGGGTAGAGGTGGCCGTATCGGTCCAACACGACGGAGACCGACGTGTGGCCGGCCATGGCGGCGACGTGCTTGGGGTTGGCTCCCTCGGCGACCCAGAGCGAGACGGCGGTGTGTCGGAGATCGTGGATGCGGAATGGTTCGAAGCCGGCTGCGGCAACCGCAGGGCGCCACACGCGTCGGCGGAAGAGCGTCGCCCGCACCGGGAATCCCTCCGGCGACTCGAAGACCAGTCCGTCGGGGTCGACTGGGGGAGCGGCGCGACGTGACAGTTCGTCGCAGACGAACGAGGGGAGTGGCACCGTTCGGAACGCGGCCTTCGTCTTCGGTGGTCCGAAGGTGATGTGGCCGCCGATGCTCACCAGCGTCTCGGCGATGTCGACTCGTCGTCGGAGAAGATCGACGCGCTTCCATCGCAGGCCGAGCATCTCGCCGAGCCGCAGGCCGCCGAACGCTCCGAGCAACACGAATGATCGGTACGCCTCGTCGATCTCATCGGCGAGCTTCCAGATGTCGTCGGTGTCGAGGAATCGCATCTCCCGGCGCTCGATGCGCGGGAGCGGGAGCTTGGCGACGGGGTTGTGAGCAATGAGACGGTCCTCGAACGCGGCGTTCACGCACTTGTTCATCAGTTGCACCACGCGGTGGATCGTGGCGGGTGCGAGGTTGCTGCCGTCGGGCGACCCGAGGTCGGCGACCCAGGAGCGCAGTGTGGTGCGGTCGAGCTTGCCGATCGGGGTCGTTCCAAAGACAGGGCGGGCGTGCGTCCGGAAGAACTGTTCGTCTCGGGCCTTCGTACTCGGGCGCAGATTCGTGACCGTCGGCCACCACTGGTCCCA
>JBGTCW010000217.1:0-2326 GCA_041748635.1 Ilumatobacteraceae bacterium
CGACGGCCGAGCGCTCGTCGGCCGTCGACGCTTCCTCGCAGGAGTCTGCCGGTACGGTCACCGCGACGGCCAGGGCGCCTGATCCGATGAGCATCCGTCGGACCGACGTGACCACACCCACCGGGCCCGTCGAGGTCGAGAACGTTCGTCGAGCGCTGAAGGAATCGATCGCTCCGGAGTTCAGCACCGACATCGCAGCGGCCATTCGACGCTGGTCGACAGCGTCGGCGCCCTCTCGGGAACGCAACCGTCCGGACTCGACCGGCTCGAGGCCGCAGAGTGATCGGGCTGCCTCGTTGGCTGCTTGCAGGTACCCGTCCGGGAGGCTGTACACCATGAGTGGAACGCTCGCCGCAGTGTCTCGGACGCGCTCGCCGACGCCGGTTGACATCGTGTCGGGCGCCGTCGTCGACGTTGACGTCTGCACCTGTTCTGCGCCGGGTGTGCCCAGCAGCGAGTCGATGGTCGAGAACTGGTCGCTCGTCACCAGCGTGACATCGGCGCGGGAGTCGAGCGCGAGTGCCCCGACGAGGTACGGCGCCGACAACACGGCGGCAATCCTGTTGCGAAGGAACTCACCTCCCCGAGCGTCGGCGATGGACGCGAACAGCACCAGTTGGTTGGTCGACGGTCGGATCATCGCATCGTCGCGGGAGGTGACGCGACGTACTCGTGCGAGGGTGCTGACGACGAGATCATCTCGGATGCGTCGACCATGGCGCGACTCGATCTCGCCGAGATCGCCCAGCGTGATGGTCACGACCGCCAGCGAGTTCCCTCGTGCCTGCGAGTCGGCGAGCAACTCTGCTGGTCCGCCAACTCCGCCACACGATGTCGCCAACATGGTGACTGGGTCGACGTCACGAGCAGGCCCACCCACTCGGTTCGCAGCGACTCGAGCGCTGATGTCGGTGTGCGTCACCACCGCTCCTGCGCCGGGTTCGCCGAGCGAAGACACTTCCAGTGCCCACCACCCGTCGGCCAGCGGTGAGTCACAGGAATACTCGAACGTGAAATGCGGTCGGTCACCGCACAGGACGGCCCGAACACCGTCGGTGACGACTGCCGCATCCGACCGCTGGCAGACGTCGAGGTAGTTGACACCAGCACCGGTCGTTGCGTCGCGGCCACCGCGCTGGTCGGCTCCGGCTCGCCACGCTGCATTCGTCATGATGATCGTGCCGTCGCCGTCGAGCACCACGATCAGGTCCTTGCTCCGGTCGAGTGCCGCCAACGCGGCCCGAGGATCGGTGTGTGTCACGCCAGGGGTGATCGGTGGTTGGGCGGTCGTTGCTGACGGTCCGAATGGTTCGATCAGGTCGGCGGGTCGCATCGCCGGGGCGAACAACCAGCCCTGGCCGAGTCGAGCGTCGAGTGCGATCAGCTGCAAGCGCTGGGACTCGGTCTCGACGCCTTCGACGACGATCTCGATACCGAGCTCCTGGCCGAGCCTGATGACCGACCTCACGATCGCGGTATCGGTCGGGCTCACTCCGAGGCCTGCCACGAAGCTCCGGTCGATCTTCAGCGCGTCGATCGAGAGCCTCTGGATGTACTGGTAGGTCGAGAATCCGGTGCCGAAGTCGTCGATGACGAGGTGCGCGCCGAGGTCGCTGAGCTGCAGGAGCGTCGCGAGCGACGCGTCGTCGAGAAAGACGTTCTCGGTGACCTCGATCCAGAGGCGATCGGCGCCGAGGCCCGTGCGGGCGAGGGTCGCTGCTGTCCGCTCGACGATCGCTGGGTCACGCAGCTGCACGACGGAGACGTTGACGTTCACGTCGAGGTCGAGCCCGGCCTGCCGCAATGCGACGACATCGCGGCAGGCCCGCTCGAGGATCCAGTCACCGAGTTCGTCGATCACGCCGGTCCGTTCGGCGAGCGGAATGAAGTCGTCCGGCGGGATCTCACCGCGTTCGGGGTGATTCCATCGGACGAGCGCTTCGACCTTGTGCAGCTTGCCCGAGCCGAGCTCGACGATCGGCTGATAGGCGACGAACACCTGCTCGGCGGCGAGGGCGGCCCGAATCTCCGCGATGAACTCCGCATCGCCGGTCATGTCGGCCGCGTCGCCGTCGAATGCCGGGTATGCCAGTCGATCGATGGTGTTGGTCATCACCTTGTTCATCGGCTCGACCGACGATCGGCCAATGACCAGGTTGAGTCATTGTCCGATCGGCGGTCGAGGCGATGAGTGAGGCGATGATCGCCGAACTCGACGACCGTGCCCACGAATCCTCGGTCGCGGCACTTGCGGCGATCTCCCGATCGACGCCGTCGCTCGTGCTCACCGACATCGTGATGCCCGACCTCGACGGATTCGAACTCG
>JBGTCW010000218.1:0-4529 GCA_041748635.1 Ilumatobacteraceae bacterium
GTCCGCGCCGTCGCTCGGCGTCGTCCCGCCGACGACCTTCGCACCGAGTGACAGCGGGGCTCGACCGGCGTTGCGTGGTGTGGCCAGCACCCCCACGATGACGCAGGGTGACGCCCTCGCCGTATCGACCTGAACGGAGCAGAGTGGACGTCAATGGGGGCCATCACCGTCTTTCTCGCCGACGACAGCGCAATCATCCGAGCCGGCGTGAGCGCCATGCTGCAACGCGATCCGGACGTCGAGGTGATCGGTGTCGCGGACGACTACGACACACTCGTCGCCGGTGCCTTCGAGGCGCATCCCGACGTGGTCGTCAGTGACATCCGCATGCCACCGCACTTCGAGTCGGAGGGCATCGATGCCTGCAAGGAGATCCGCAAGCGCCATCCCGGCACGGGCATCGTGATCCTCAGCCAGTTCGACGATCCCGAGTACGCCGTCTCGCTCCTCGCCGAGGGTTCCGCCGGCTACGCCTACCTGCTCAAGGATCGGATCGCCGAGGGCGACCAGCTCGCACGGGCAATCCGCGAGGTCGCGACCGGTGGCTCGATGCTCGACCCCGTCATCGTGTCGGCGCTCATCAACCCGGTGAGACGGACCGGTGGCCTCAGCACGGACGACGACGAACTGCTCGAGATGATCGCCAGCGGACGCACCATCAAGTCGATCGCGGGCACGCTCAACACCACGCCGTCGGCCGTCTCCGACCGCGTCGAGCGGCTGTTCGTCCACCTCGCCGACGGGGTGTCGAGCGGGCAGGCGGGTGCACTCGACCGGCTGCGACGCCTTCATCGGGCGATCGTCGAACGCGAGGAACAGGGTGAGAGCCTCAGCCGTCTCCTTCCCACCGGCGTCGCCGATCAGCTCATCGCCGAGGGGCGAGCGGTCGGCGAGACCGAAACCCTCGACGTGACCGTGGTGATGAGCGACATCCGTGGCTACACCACGATCGCCGAGCACGCTGACCCAGCGGGCCTCGCCCAACAGCTCAATCGTCACCGCGCCGAGATGAATCGTGCAATTCTGTCGGAGGGAGGCACAGTGATGCAGTACGTCGGTGATGCCGTGATGGCGGTGTTCGGCGCGCCGGTTGCAACGACGGACCATGCGGACCGCGCGCTCGCTGCCGCCCTCGCGATGCATCGAGGCCAAGACGCGGTGAACGCCGAGTGGATGTCGGAGGGTCGAACCCCGTTCGGGCTCGGGATCGGGTTGAGTACCGGCACCGTCGCCGCCGCGCTGCTCGGGAGCGAGGAGCGCGTCGAGTACACGCTGGTCGGCGATGCCGTCAACCTCTGCCAGCGGCTCCAACAGTTCGCCGAGCCGGGCGAGACCGTGTTGAGCTCGCCGACCTGGGAGGCCCTCACCGAGCATCCCGTCGTGTTCGAGCAACTCGACTCGCAGCTCGTGAAGGGCCGCGACACACCGGTCGTGCCCTACCGACTGCCGCAACGGACCACGGGACCCACCAGCCAACTCGTACAGGGAGCACCGACATGACCGACACCATCTCGACCACGACCGAACCCGATCCGGCGGCTCCGCGTCTCCAGGGCAACGCCGTGGAGGTCACGGCCGTCTACCGGACATTCGAGCAGGACACTGCTCCCGTGCGAGCGCTCCGCGGCGCGGACCTCACCGTGCGCCAAGGCGAGTTCGTTGCGGTGATGGGCCCGTCGGGTTGCGGGAAGTCGACGATGCTCAACCTCGTCGCCGGCCTCGACGTCCCCGACGAGGGCGAGGTCGTGATCGCCGGCGAGTCGCTGGCCGGAAAGGACGAGAACGCACTGGCGATCATGCGCCGCCAACACGTGGGCATCGTGTTCCAGTTCTTCAACCTGCTCGAGGGGATGACCGCGCTGGAGAACGTCGTCATGCCGGCCGTGATCGCCGGGCGCAAACGCAAGGTCGCCGAATCCAGGGCTCGCGACCTCCTCGACCTGCTCGGCATCGGCGACAAGGCCAAGCAGGCGCCCGGCGTGCTCTCCGGCGGTCAGCGTCAGCGCTTGGCGATCGCCCGGGCACTCGCCAACGAACCCACGATCGTGCTCGCCGACGAGCCGACCGGTGCGCTCGACAGCGAAGGCGGCGAGGAAGTGCTCGAGTTTTTCCGCCGCCTCCACCAGGGAGGCCAGACGATCCTGCTCGTCACCCACGACCAGCCGGTCGCCGACGCCGCGGAACGCATCGTGCACATGAAGGACGGCCGAGTCGCCGACGACGGACGGGGTTGAGCGTGAGTGGGGCGACGCTGTGGGCGCGCAGCGAGATGCGGCGCGGATGGTGGTCGCTCCTGATGGTCGCCCTCCTGGTCGCTCTCGCCGGAGGAGCGGTGACTTCAGGCGTGGCCGGCGCCCGCCGTGCGGGATCGTCCGTCGATCGCTATCTCGCCGAGTCATCGCCGTCGAGCGTGTGGATCTTCTCGCGGGAATCTCCGGACGAATCCCTCAACCGCGACCTCGACGCGGATCCACGGGTCACCGGGCGATACGACAGCCTGATCGTTGCGGCGACGCCAGTCGGCATCCCACCGGGCACCGGTGGTGTCACGATTGCTGTGCCCGACGAGTTCTGGGGCGTGTGGACCGATCCGCGCCTCGTCGAGGGTCGATACCCGCAGGGTCCTGACGAGATCGCCATGTCCGAGGCGGCAACTGGCCAAGGCATAGAAGTCGGCGACACCGTGGAGATGCACTTGATCAACGCCGCCGAAGCCAACAGATGCTTCAAGCTCCCAAGTTGTGACACGGAGCCGGCCGGAGAGGTGACCGTCACGGGTGTGCTCCGACTCAACACCGACCTCGCTCCCGGAGCATTCGCCGACGAGGCCCCGTGGGTCGCGCCGATGGCCTTCGTCGAGGAACGGGGAGCAGACCGGGTCACCTTCGGATCCTTGACCGATCTGGTCATCGCTCCAGGCGTCGAGGCCGACACGCTGATCGTCGATTACGCGGCACGGGTCGAGTCTGGCGACCTCTGGAACGCTGCGGTCGATACGGCGGGAGCCCGGCGGGCTGCCGAGATCCAGCACGATGCACTGCTCATCGCATCGGCGATCGTCGCTGCGGCAGGGCTGCTGATCGCCGGACAGGCCTTCGGTCGGTTCCTCACGCGACAGCCAAGCGACAACTCGACGCTGTCGTCGATCGGCATGCCAACCGGACAGCGAACCGTCGCCTCCTGGCTCCCCGGCCTCGCAGCTGCGGGCGTCGGGGCGCTGTTCGTCGTTCCGATCGCCGTGGTCCTCTCACCAGTGTTCCCGCGCGGGGTGGCCCGCCGCGCCGATCCCGACGTCGGATTCCACGCCGACCTCGCGGTCCTCGTGCCCGGTATGGCAGTCACCTTCGCCGTCGGTGCTGCGTCGGCGCTCATCGCTGCGACGCTGTGGGCCGGCCGATCCACCAGTGCAGGCTCGGTCGCATCGATTTCGGTGATTGCATCAGCGTCCCGCCGTCTCCACCTGTCTCCGGCATCGACGATGGGTGCACGGTTCGCTCTCGAACCCGGGCATGGAAGCCGCCGGACTCCTGTCGTTCCCATGCTCGTCGGTGCGAGCGCCGGGGTGGCGATCCTCGTCGGCGCCCTGGTCGTGACGCAGAGTCTGGACGGCCTGCTCTCGACGCCGGCACGCTACGGAGTGACGTGGGACCTCCAGGTGTCGGGCGGGGATCGTACGATCGAGATCGGGCAGCAGATAGCCGACGACGATCGCGTGGATGGCGTGGCGCTGGCGGTGAGTGGCGAACTCAGCGTTGGCGCCAACGGCGATGAAACTGGTCAGGGGTCCGCAGTCGGCATGTCGTCGATCAAGGGATCGGTCGACCCGGTGATCCTCGATGGCCGGGCTCCGGTCGGACAGAACGAGGCACTGCTCGGCTCGGACACGCTGGCTTCGATCGGAGTGGGACTCGGCGACGAAGTCGTCGTCAGCGGCCCGCTCGGGGAACAGACGATGGTGGTCGTAGGCCGAACCATCGTCCCGGTCCTCGGCAGCGAGTGGACCGACGTCGGCATCGTGGTACCGCTCCAGACGATGCTCGATCTCGGCGGCACCCAAACGCTTGCGGACATCGATGTGCAGCCGGCTGCGTTCGTGACCGTCGCAGCCGGCGAGGACGCCGAAGCGGTCGGCCGCGACGTCGAGGCAATGGGCGCAGTACTCGACGGCCCGTTCCGCCAGTCGGGCGTGTCCGTGCTCGACGAGGTGCGCGAGGTCCCGCTGTATGTCGCAACGTTCACGGCGCTGCTCGGCGCCATGGCGGTGTTCCACGCACTCGTCGTGACCGCCCGCCGACGACGACTCGACCTCGCCACGATGCGTGCACTGGGCCATCGACCGAGACAGGCGGCCTCGGCGATCAGTTGGCAGGGTGGAGTCGCCGCAGCGGCGGCACTCGTGATCGGTGTGCCCCTCGGGCTCATCGGGGGCCGGTTCCTCTGGCAGTCCATCGCCGACAGCAACAACCTTCGAACCGTCATCGCGCCTCTTCGCCCTCGCTCGCAGACGGGATCGACCACCGAAACGCGCA
>JBGTCW010000219.1:0-2020 GCA_041748635.1 Ilumatobacteraceae bacterium
GCAGCGGCAACCAGCGAGAGTGCGACCGCTGCTGCGGCCACCCGTCGAATCTTCCTCACGTTGTTCCCTCCCTCTCGGAACGCACTCGGTGCGCTCCATCTTTCCGGTCGCTCGAGCGAACCGGTTCTGTCATCCGGAGAGCTCCGGACGTTCTCGCGTCGAGGTCATGCCACGATGACGTCGACGCCTCGTTCCTTCAGCCAGTCGACGTCGGTGTCGCGAACGTCGCTGTCGGTGACGACGACGTCGACGTCATCGATGGCACACACGCTGGCCAGCGTGCGAATGCCGATCTTGGTGCTGTCGGCCATGACGACGACGCGCTGCGACGCTTCGATCATCGCCCGCTTCACGTTGGCTTCGGGCAGATTGACGTTGGTGACCCCGGCGGTGGGGTGGATGCCGTTGCAGCCGAGAAAGACGGTGTCGACACTGAGCGTCTTCAGGAACGAACCGGCGAGCGGATCGACGAGTGAGTGCTGTTTCGGCCGCAGCGTTCCGCCCGTGACGACGATCGAGAAGCGCTGGTGCGCAGCTTCGAGGGCCAACGCGATGCTGATGCCGTTCGTGATGACGTTCAACTCGCCGAGGTCCGCTCGGTCGACGAGTTGTGTGGCGAAAGCTGCAGCGGTCGTGCCGACGTCGATGAGGATCGACTCGCCGGTCGAGACGAGTTCGGCAGCGGCTCGCGCAATCCTCGACTTTTCGTCGGCGTGCTGCGTCGCGACTTCCTCGAACGACTGCTCACCTCGCGCCAGGTTGACCGGCATCGCCCCGCCGTGAACACGTTGCACGAGGCGCCGCTGGGCGAGTGCGTCGAGGTCGTTGCGGGCGGTGACGGTGCTGACGCCGAAACGGTCGGACAGCTCTCGCACGCGCACGAACCCCCGCTCGTTGAGGAACTCGTGTGTGAGCTGCTGACGGACTTCGGCCGGCAGGTTCTCCTCGATGTCGATGACCCCCATGACTTTCGTTATCTTTCACTACCTTTCGATCGGTGTCAAGAGATGAAAGCAAACGCACGGCGAGTGCACGAAACGCTACGATTCGAACATGCCGACGGCGCTCGACGACTACGAGTTCGATCTGCGGGGGTTTCTGGTCCTCGCGTCGGCGTTGTCAGCCGACGAAGTGGCCGCGCTGAATCTGGCCGTCGATCGTTTCCCGCAACTCGGCCACGGCGAGTGGTACGGCAACGCCCAGCGACGTGACTACACCGCGGACACGGGATTCGAACTGCACAACGTGCTCGACTGCGGTGATCCGGCGTTCGATGTACTGATCGACCATCCGAGCTGGATCGATCACGCTCGGCGCTACGCCGGCGAGTCCGGCACCTACGTGCAGGGCGTCACGATCGACGAACACATCGTCACGACCCGCGGCGCCGGCGGCCATCATCCCGTTCACTCGGGCGGGCACGACGCATCGGTGCGCACGCAGTACTCGTATCGCAATGGTCGGTTCCGATGCGGACAGCTCAATGTGCTCATCGCGCTGACCGACATCGGTCCCGGCGATGGTGCGACGATGATCGTGCCCGGCAGCCACAAGTCGAACTTCGTACACCCGCTGGCGGGCGACTATGTGCGTGGCGATCGCATGGACGACCTGCCCCACGCCGTACCCGTTCACTGCCGAGCGGGCGACGCGCTGGTCTTCGTCGACGCGTGCATGCACGGCGGGAGCACCAGGACGAACGTCGGCGACCGGCTCCTGCGCTACGGGCCGCCGTGGGCGACACCGAGGTTCGGCTATCGCCTCACGCCGGAGCTCATCGAGCGGCTGACTCCCGAACGACGCCGGATCATGCAGCCGATCTCACCGATCGAGCCGGGATCGTCAGACGTCCCGCTCGATCTGCACGCGACTCACCGAACCGGCGACTGACCCCGCTTGGCCGAATTTCGGAGGCAGCGTCGCGCTGGGCGCAATGGACGCGCCGAATTTCGGGATGTGTGGGCGCGATTACAACGCGGGTCTGACCCCTGATGTAATGGCGGCGAGGATGTCGTCGAAG
>JBGTCW010000220.1:0-2470 GCA_041748635.1 Ilumatobacteraceae bacterium
ACAGGCGCAGGATGCCCGCAAAGCCGAGTGGGCCGATGGCGATCAGTGCCACGGCGAGGTTGGCGATCGCGAAGTACCCGAATGGTCGGAACTGAGCGGTGCCGGCCCAGTACTGCTCCTGCGTTTCGCGGGCTCCCTCGAACCACCAGAACCCGAGGAGCACGAAGACGGCGGTGACGGCCACGACGACGGCTGTCCCGGACGTCACGGTTCCGACGATGCCCGGCGCCCCGGTCCGGATCGCCATCGCGATCGGGATGAACAAGGCGACGGCGAACGTCGCGCCGCCGTAGGTCATGAACAGCAGTGCGGCGAGCAACGCTCCCGATGCCGCTCCCCAGCCGATCGCTCGTCGGCCGTGAGAGTTCAGGCCGAGTACCAACATGGCGATCGACCACGCGCCGATCGCCGTGAACACGGCGTCCGCCGACGTCACCATCCAGAGCGCGTAGGGCGAGACGATCAGCGCGGGTGCGACCGATCTCGCCCAGTCGTCGCCTCCCCGAGCGCGCACCGCGGTGAGCACGGCAAGGGGGAGGAGCATGGTGGCGATGACTGAGAGCGCGACGACGGGCCACGCACCGCGGAGCGCGATCGAATCGAGACCTTGCAGGAGTACGACGAAGCCAGGAGGGTGACCACGAACGTGCACGGAGTAGCGGTCGATCTCGTCGACGAACGATCGGATGAACTCGAGCGGCGGCGGGGCGATGTCGAGATTGGCCAGATATTCGGTCGGATGGTCGGCCCCGCGGAGTAGACCGGAGCGGCCGTCGGTGGCGGCGAGCAATACGGCGAAGGCTCCGGCGCTGATGGCGGTGATCAACATCACGACCCGGTACGGCCAGTGCCACCACCGTTGGGTGGCAACCATCCAGACGACGGCGCCGGCGACCACCGCGGCGCCGACGAGGCCCCATCCGAATCGCCAATCCCATCCGTCGGAGAAGCTCTCACCGACGAGCGGCGCGGCACCGAGGAAGATCTCGGGGCGTTCGACCTGGAGCCGGCGCCCGGCCCACACACTGTAGGAGAGGACCGTCGCAGCAGCGATCCAGGCGATCGCCGTACCCACGCGCACGCGAGTCATGGGCGATCAGTCGTCGGCTGGTTCAGCCATCGGCGACGATCGGATGCACCGGTCGAGCAGCAGCACCGCCAGGCCGAGGCCGCCCCACACCGCGGCGTTCGAGCCCGTGCCGACCACTTGGATCGCGCCGTCGTCGCGGGCGTAGTCGAAGGTCCGTGTGGCGAACACGACGAGCGCCATCGCGACGAGCCCGATGCCAGCGATCCGGGCTGCCCATCGCTGGCGTACGGCGACGATCAGCAGGACACCGCACGCGATCGTGAGCAGCGCCCACAGCGGGTTGAACCACAGGAATTTGAGTTCCCAACGCCGAACGAGTTGTCCCTCGGCGTTCACGAACCCGGCGTCGCTGCCGAGCAGTGCTGCTTCACGACCAGCGAAGTCGATCGACCGTGCGACGAACAGCCCGAGCACTCCGATGACGACGGTGACGACGCCGAGCGGCATCAGGGCAGTGCGGGCGGCGGCCGCCCCCTTTCGAAGCACACCGTCGACGCCGAGGAAGGCTCCCGCATCGGAGGCGTACAGCAGGAGATGCGCCGTGATCATCAGGATGTAGGCCCACGACCACTCGTCGGCGCGGTCGTAGTAGATCACCGACAGCATGATGGGCACCGCCATCGCAGCGCCGATGAGCGACACGATCTTGGTTCGGTATCCGATGATCAGGAGCCCGGCGAGGATCGTCTCGATGATCAGGGTGAACCATCCGAACAGTGTGAAGTTCGGCAGGATGATCTCTTCGGTCAGCCACGTGAAGGGGGCGAACGGTGAGTTGCGGGTCACCGAGTCGGAGTACTTGAACAGTCCGCCGTTGTTGTTCTCGCCGAAGTCCGGCGGCACCTTCCAGTGCACATTGGCGAGCCACATCAACCCGACGGTGATTCTTGCGGCGCCGATCACCAGTGGCCGGGCGCGTGAGTCGAGGTCGTCGAGGCGGTTGGCAGGGCTGGGCACGACATCGAGCATGCCACGCCTTGCTGCGGGGTGTTGGCCGTTTTCGAGGAGTTTCGCTGCGACACGAGGCCGCACTTCCGACCGAACCATTACGGTCTGTGTGCTGATGTCCACCACCGATGCCGCTCTGAGCGGTCGCCCCGACCACGACGACAGCCTCGTCGAGGCTGCGGGTGGAGCGGCCGACGAACCATCGGGAGGTGGGTGGGCGCAACGCCCGTGGGTGGCGCGGGGGCGCACAGTGCTGCTGATCGCCTACGGCGTCGGCTACGTCTGGTGGTTCTTCACCTACGGCGTGATCATCGATCGCATCTCGGTCGGGATCTCGGTGCTGGTGTTCGTCCTGATCGCCTACATCGGCAAGCCGTGGCAGCGGTGGGCGCGCCTGCCGCTCGACTTGAGCCTCTACGCGCTGATGTGGTT
>JBGTCW010000221.1:0-1859 GCA_041748635.1 Ilumatobacteraceae bacterium
GGCGAGCGCCGCGAACCGTTCCGACGGCAACCCCGGTCAGATGAAGGACGGCCGCATCACCCATCTCGGCCAGCAGGTCTGCTGGGTGTGGCAGGAACTCGCCGTTCCGGTGATCGCTGCGGTGCACGGTCATGCGCTCGGCGGTGGTCTCCAGATCGCGCTCGGCGCCGACATCCGCATCGTGCATCCCGACACGAAGATGTCGGTGCGCGAGGTCTACTGGGGCCTCGTGCCCGACATGACCGGCACGTTCATCCTGTCGAGGTTGGTCCGGCCCGACATCGCCAAGGAGCTCACGTTCACCGCCCGGGTGTTCTCGGGCACCGAGGCGGCCGAGATGGGCCTCGTCACGAAGCTCAGCGGGACGCCGAAGGACGACGCCATCGCGCTCGCCAACGAGATCGCCGCCATGAGCCCCGGCGCCGTGCAGGGGGCCAAGGCGTTGTTCAATCGGATCTCGGGCGACGGTGCCGCCGAACAGTTCGCCGCCGAGCGGGCGACGATCGGCGCTCAGATCGGTACGGCCAACCAGGTGGAAGCCGTCATGGCCGGCTTCGAGAAGCGCCCCGCCGTCTTCGCTGACGTCTGATCGGGCGCCCGTCAGATTCTGGTCAGCTCCAGAAGTCGCGGAGACGGTTGACGAAGCGGTCGGGGTCGACCAGGTGGGGATAGTGCCCGTGCCCGTCCCAGTACTCGACGACCGAGCCGGGGATGCGCTCGGAGAGCCAGGCGCCGTAGCCATCGCCGGGATCGAGTCCGAACAGCGCCAGGTAGGCAACGTCACGCCCGGCATAGCCCGCCAGTGCCGTGTCGACGGTGGCGGCGATCACGTCGACCGGCTCGCTGAGCAACAGCTCCCAGACGCCGAGCACCACCTCGTGGTCGGCTCGGCGCAGCGACGCGATCCGCGACTGTTCGTCGCCCGACAGCAGGTCGCCCAACATCATCTCGAACATCGCGTCGACGACAACGCCGTACTGCTGGGGATCGCGCAGCATCTCCTCGGCGGGCGCGAGCTGCGCCTTGAAGCCGTCGAGCTGCAGTGACTGGTCGATGTCGACCACGCTCGCCACGTCGAGCATCGACCCTGCGGCAGTGACGACGGCACCACCGAGCGAGTGTCCGACGAGATGCGGTCGAATCACCCCCGACGCTGCGATCACCGCTGCCACGTCAGACGCCATCGATGCGAGGTCGTAGCTGTCCGCCGACGCGGACTCGCCGTGTCCCCGCAGGTCGAGCGTGATCACCTCGTGGGTCTCGGCGAGTCGTGCCGTGACGGGAGCGAACGAAGCGGCCGACTCGGTGATCCCGTGCACGAGCACGACGGGATCTCCGCCGCCGGTGCGGCTCCAGGCGATCGAGGTGCCGTCGGGTGAACTGGCTGTGTGCTGGTGGTTCATCCGCTCTATAGTGGCGTCTTCCCCCGCTTCGAGCCAGCGTTGTCTCGGGCACCCCGTGCGAGCAGGTCACCGTCGATCGCTCCCGCCGGTCAATGGCGACCGGTCACGTCACGGGGCCGTGCAACTTCGAGACACGCGGATGTGATGATGCAGCAGCCCCCGGGCCCGATCGGCCTGTACGACCCCAGGAACGAACACGATTCGTGCGGGGTGTCGTTCGTCGCAAATCTGAAGGGACTTCGCTCGAACGCCCTGGTGCGCACCGGACTCACGGCGCTCACCAACATGGAGCATCGAGGCGCAACCGGTGCCGAGCCCGACACCGGAGACGGTGCCGGCATCCTGCTCCAGGTGCCCGATGCGTTCCTGCGGGCAGTCGTCGACTTCGAGCTCCCCGCCGCTGGTGCGTACGCCGCAGGCATGGCCTTCCTGCCGACGGACCCCGGTTCGCGCGAG
>JBGTCW010000222.1:0-6531 GCA_041748635.1 Ilumatobacteraceae bacterium
GGGCCGGCGCGAACCTGCTGTCGGCCGCCCTCGCGCTGGGCGCCGCGGCCTTCTACGTCGGGGTGTACACGCTGTGGCTCAAGCGCACCAGCCGCCAGAACATCGTGATCGGCGGCGCCGCTGGCGCCGTTCCGGTGCTCGTCGGTTGGGCGGCCGTTCAGAACTCGCTGTCGTGGACGCCCGTCGTGCTGTTCGTCGCCATGTTCCTCTGGACGCCACCGCACTTCTGGGCGCTCGCGGTCAAGTACGCAGACGAGTACCGCGCCGCCGACGTGCCGATGCTGCCGGCCGTTGCACCGATCGAGGTCGCCGTGCGACAGATGATCTGGTACACCGCGGCGCTGTTCATCTCGACACTGGTCCTGATCCCGGTCGCCGGACTCGGGTGGATCTACTCGATCGCGGCCGTCGTGCTCGGCGCCATCTTCCTCGGCGGCACGCTCGCACTGCAGCGCCATCCCACGCCGGCAGGGAGCATGCGGCTCTTCGGGTTCTCGATCACCTACGTCACCGTGCTGTTCGGCGCCATGACCGTCGACGTCCTCGTCCGCAACGGCTGGTGATCCTGATCGGCCGACGATCCGCATCGGCGTCGTGAGCGCTCCATAGGATTTCGGGCGCACGCAGCCCTTCCCAGTAGTCTCGCCGTGTCGTGCCCTGCCACGTTTCGAGTCGCCCGCTGACCCCAGGGGCTACAGACAAGTGAGTTGCCACCTCCAATGACCACCATCGAATCCAGTCCCGAAGCGGCCGTCACTGCTCCCGACCGCGCCACCGGCGAGACCGCTGACACGTCCGGCATGTTCGACGGGCTCGCACGCGTCGTCGGCTCCACCGATCACAAGGTCGTCGGCCGGCTCTATCTGGCCGGCGGACTGCTCGGTCTGATCGGCACCGTCGTCGTCAACGTGCTGATCGCCGTCGAGCGGCTCGACGGCGACGACACCGTGCTCGACGTCGAGGTGCTGCCGCAGCTCGTCGATGCCCAGCTCGTCGGTCTGGTCTTCGCGACGCTGTTGCCCTTGGTTATCGCTGCGTGTGTGTTCGCGGTGCCGCTGCAACTCGGTGCCCGATCGATTGCCTTTCCCCGATTGGTTGCCGCCGGCTTCTGGATGTGGCTCGGTGGCGCCGTCCTCACCGCCGCTGCGCTGGTCGACAACGGCGGCACCCTCGGCGGCAGCGGCGATGCGGTCGACCTGTTCATCGCCGGGATCGCCCTGATGGCGATCGGCGTCACCGCCACTGCCGGCGCCGTGGCGACCACGATCCTCACCACTCGGGCACCGGGCATGACCATGCGCCGCGTGCCGCCGTTCTCCTGGTCGGCCCTCGTGTTCAGCATCGGCGTGATCCTCGTCATGCCGGTCCTTGTCGGAACCCTCGTCTATCTCTTCGTCGACCATCGCAACGCCCGCACCGGCTTCGGCGGCAACGAGGGGATCTTCGTCTGGACCGGCTGGATCGTCACCCAACCCGTCACGTTCCTGTTCGCGGTTCCGGCGATCGGTGTCTTCGCCGAACTCGCCCCGGTCGTGTTCGGGCGCCGGATGCCGCTGCGCGGCGTGATGTTCGGCGGACTGGCGCTCGTAGGTGCCGCCGCCTTCGCCGGCGTCACACAGCAGAGCATCCAGAACCTGCCGTGGGCCGGTAGCCAGCTCAACGTCGACGACCTCGAGACCAAGGTCCGCGACCTCGTGCCGTTCCTGCTGTTCAACGCGCTGCCGATCCTCGGCATGCTGCTCGTCCTCGGAGTGATCCTGCAGACCGCTCGTCCGGGTGAGGATTCACGGTTCAACTTCACGCCGTCGATCGTGTTTGCGTTCTTCGGGTTCGGGATGATCCTGGTGGGCATGCTCGGCAACGTCCTGCACGCCACCGACGACCTCGCCCTGCAGGGCACCGTGTTCGAAGAGGCCACGCTGATCTACGTCGTCTATGGCGCCGTCCTCGCATCGATGGGCGGCGTGGTCCACTGGGCACCGAAGCTGTGGGGGAGCACGATCGTCTCGGCGAAGGCGCTCCCACTCGCACTGCTCGGTGTGACCGCAACGATTCTGGCCGCGTTCCCGATGTACATCGCCGGCTTCCTCGACCAGCCGGCCGGATTCTCCTATCTCGACGACGACCTCGTGCTGTGGAACATCATCGCCCTCGTGGGCCACTCGTTCATGGCGCTCACCGTGCTCGGCTTCGTCGGGCTCGTGCTCGCTTCGGTTCGCGGTGCACGCGACGATCGCTCGACCGGCGACGACCCGTGGGACGCACAGACCCTCGAGTGGGTCACGACGTCGCCCGCCCCTCGCGACAACTTCGTCGACGTGCCGGTGGTGCACTCTGCCGAGCCGCTCCTCGATCTCAAGTCGGCCTCCAACGACGGGAGCAACGCCTGATGTACGCCCTACCCGCAGCTGCCGCTCCGGCCCCGCAGCGCCAGATGCTCGTCGGCACCTCGCTGGCGATGGTCGCGATGACGATGCTCACCGGCAGCATGCTCGCCGTGTGGGCACTGCAACGGCGAGAGGCCATCGACACGACCGGCGCCTGGGTGCCGGACGGCGTGACGATCCCCGAGGTGCCCACCAACGTGATGCTGATCGCGTTCGTCGGTCTGTGCGTGTTCGGGCAGTGGGCGGTCTGGAGCGCGAAGCGCGACGACCGGCCACACACCGCGCTCGCCCTCGGCTGCACCGCACTGGTGGCGCTGCTCGTCATCAACGCCCAGGCGTTCGTGTACATCCGGATGGGCCTCGGCGTCGGCGACGGAACGTACGCGGCGATGTTCTACGCGATCACCGGCATGTTCATGCTGCTGATGATCATCGGGGTCGTCTTCACCGCCGTTGCCTCGTTCCGATACATCGGTGGTCGCTCCGGCGACCAGGAGATCCTCGTTTCCCACGCCCTCTACTGGTATGCGATGTCGGCGATCTTCTCCGCCATCTGGTTCCTCGTCTACGTCACCAAGTGAGCGACTGAATGTTCACCACCGGTTCCAAGTTCCTCATCGGCTCGGCTGTTCTGGCCGCCATCGCCGCGATCGCATACGGGGTCACCCAGGACGGCGTCATGGGCACCGTCGGCCTCGCGACGGCGGCGGTCGCGCTGGCGTACCTGGCCGGCGTCAACATCTACGTCCGCGACTCGAACATCTGGGAGGACGAGATCTCCACGCTCGAGTCGGCGCCCGCCGCAGCACGGCCTCCTGCCGACAGCGTCTGGCCGATGGCGTTCGGGCTCGGCGCCGCCGTGCTGACCGTCGGGCTCGTCACCTCACAGGCGTTCTTCGTCGTGGGTGTCGTGATCATGCTCGCCGCCGGTGCCGAGTGGACCGCCGAAGCGTGGGCCGAACGGGCTTCCGCCGACGAATCGTTCAACGCCGAGGTCCGCAGTCGGATCGCCAACCCGCTCGAGTTCCCGTTGGGCGCCGCCATCGGCATCGGCATCATCGTGTTCGCGTTCAGCCGCATCATGTTGTGGCTGTCGAAGACCAACACCGTGGTGTTTTTCGCCGCAATCGGTGCGCTGATCCTGACGATCGCGTTCTTCCTCGCCGCCCGTCCGGGGCTGAAGTCGCGCACGGTCGTCGGTGCGATCGCCGTCGGCGCACTCGCGCTCGTTGCGGGCGGAGCGGCCGCCGGCCTGGACGGGGAGCGGGACATCCACGAGTTCCCGACCACCGAGGAGCCGACCGAGGAGGGTGAGAACATCTGTCTCAGCCCCGACGAGTTCGAGGCCGACGAGAAGTCATCGCAGAGCGTCGGAGCCAGCGCTGCCCTCGCCGCAACGATCACCCTCACCGAGGACGGACGCTTGACGTTCGCGGTCAACGGTCCGGTCGAGGAGGGCACCGACTCGCTGTCGTTGCCGCGGTCGAACCCCAGCAACGTCGTGTTCGTCAACGAGTCCGACGAGGATCGGCGCCTGTCGCTCGACCTCGGCACCCGCACGGTCGAGAACGAAGCGGGCGAGGAAGAAGAGCTGGAGCACGTCGTGTGCACGGCCCTCGTCCAACCTGGCGGCCGGCAGAACCAGACCCTGACCATCGGTGCACCGAGCATCGTGGCGCCCGACGGCTACTTCTTTTTCGTGCCCGGTGTCGAGTCGGCGCGGCTGGCGCTGGTTGTGCCGTGAGTAACTCCCGATCGAAAAGGCATGACGTGGAATCCGCGAGTACCTTCAACTCCATGAGTCGTCGAGTCCGAGTCGCGCTGGTGGCCGCTGTCGGCCTCGTGGCGGCAGGTTGCGCCCAGGACGCCCCACAGGACACGTGGGATCCGGCCGGGCCCAATGCTCAGAAGATCAACGATCTCGACTGGATCGTGTTCCCGATCGCCGGTGTCGTCGGGTTGATCGTGCTCACCTTCATCGGGATCATCGTGTTCAAGTTCCGCGATCGCGGTCAGCCGATCCCTGAGCAGACCCACGGCAAGCCGGCGCTCGAGATCGCACTGACCATCCTGCCGGCGCTGATCCTGATCGGAATCACCATCCCGACCGTCGGCACGTTGATGGCGCTGAACGAGACCGACGACACCGAGTGCGTGATCAACGTCACCGGTCAGCAGTGGTGGTGGGAGGTCGACTACGCCCAGCAGGACGGCTGCGGCGGCATCTCTGCGCCGATCGTCACGTCCGGACAGATGGTCATTCCCATTGGCACGCCGGTGCTGGTGCGTGGCACGAGCCGCGACGTCATCCACTCGTGGTGGATCCCACGCTTGAACGGCAAGCGTGACATGGTGCCCGGCCGCGTACACACGGTGCGCCTCGAAGCCGACGAGCCGGGCATCTACGCCGGTCAGTGCACCGAGTTCTGTGGCCTGTCACATGCGAACATGCGCATGGAGGTCATCGCGATGACCCCGGAGGACTTCGAAACCTGGAAAGCCCGGCAACTCGCACCGTACGAGGCTCCGGAAGCGGGCACGCTCGCTGCCGCCGGCGAGGCCACCTTCATCGCCCAGTGCTCGCGCTGCCATCAGGTCAATGGTCTCGAGGATGCCGACGGCGATCCGATCATCGCTCGCCCCGACCTGCAGGTGTACTCGGGCGCCGCGCCCAACCTGTCCTACTTCACGACGCGCAACACCTTCGCCGGAGCGAGCTGGGACCTGCTCACTGCCGAATGTCGCAGGGACGTGTGGGAATCAGACGCCGACACGATCGGTGAGAAGTACCTCGCCGGCGTCAGCGCCGATTGCCTCAACTCGGTCGAGTTGCGCGAGTGGCTGCGCGACGCACCAGCCAAGAAGCCGATGTACGCCGATGCCGAGCAGCTCGAGGCCACCGACGGCCTCGTCCGCGGGATGCCGAACCTGGCCCTCAGCGAGGACCAGATCGACGAACTGATCGCCTACCTGCTCGAACGCAAGTGATGGGAGCCCGATAGCCATGGCCATCATCGAACGACCAACCGACACGCCGGCGCTCGTCGGCGCGGGGACGGGCCTCACCGTCACGCCGAGCACGTCGTACGGATACTTCCGCCGACCCGTTCAGTCCACCGGCTGGAAGTCGTGGGCCTTTACCGTCGATCACAAGAAGATCGGCATCATGTACGGCGTCACCGCCATGGTGTTCTTCTTCATCGGCGGCTTCGAAGCCCTGCTGATCCGCGCGCAGCTCGCCCAGCCCGACGGCACGATCCTGTCGGCCGACAAGTACAACCAGATGTTCACGATGCATGCCACCACCATGGTGTTCCTGTTCGTGATGCCGATGGCGGCGGCCTTTGCGAACTACATGATGCCGCTGCAGATCGGCGCCCGTGACGTCGCGTTCCCCCGACTCAATGCGCTGAGCTTCTGGACGTTCCTGTTCGGTGGCATCTTCATCAACTCTTCCTGGTTCCTCGGTGGTGCCGCGGACGGCGGTTGGTTCATGTACGCCCCGAACTCATCGGTGCCGTTCTCGCCCACCAACGGCGTCGACTTCTGGACCCTCGGACTGTTGCTGACCGGTGTTGCGTCGCAGATCGGGGCCGTGAACCTGATCGTGACGGCGCTCAACATGCGGGCGCCCGGCATGACGTTGATGCGCATGCCGATCTTCACGTGGATGGCCCTCGTCGTGCAGTTCCTGCTGCTGTTCGCGATCCCGGTGATCACCGTGGCGCTGTTTCTCCTGATGTTCCAACGGAACTTCGGCGCCACGTTCTTCTCGGTCGCCGACGGCGCCGACCCGCTGCTGTGGCAGCACCTGTTCTGGCTGTTCGGCCACCCTGAGGTCTACATCCTGGTGTTGCCCTCGTTCGGCATCATCTCTGAGGTGCTCCCGACGTTCTCGCGCAAGCCGCTGTTCGGCTATCCGTTCGTGGTGTTCTCCGGAGCGGCGATCGGCCTCGTCGGGTTCGGTGTGTGGGCGCACCACATGTTCGCTGCCGGCCTCGGTCCGATCTCGGTTGCGGTGTTCTCGGTGGCGACGATGGCCATCGCGGTACCGACCGGCGTGAAGATCATCAACTGGACCCTCACGATGTGGGGAGGCAAGTTGTGGTTCTCCACCGCCATGCTCTTCGCCATCGGCTTGATC
>JBGTCW010000223.1:0-11654 GCA_041748635.1 Ilumatobacteraceae bacterium
CGTCAGCTCGCGCCGCTGCGGTGGAGCGTCGCTCGGCCTGCGCCAGCGACCGCAGGAGCAACAGCTCGCGAGCGACGACCGCATCGCTGGGTCCGAGGTCGAGCGCCCGCGTGGACTGCCGTCGAGCCTGGTTGAACGCTCCGACATCCATCGACCGCTTGGCGGCCTCGAACAACAGCTCGATCGCCCGGTCGCCGATGTCGGCCGGCACGCCCGGCACCGACCCGACCTCCACGGTCAACTCGGCGGCACACGCCGCGTGGTGAGCGACCTGATCGATCGCGACGCGCGGATTGCGACCCATCACCGCTGCGGTGCCTGCGTGACGCTGCGCCCGGACGAGCTTCGTCAACGTCTGGTAGGCGACCTCGCGGACCACGTCACTTCGGAACCGCCACATCGCACCGTCGATCTCGATCAGACCGTGGTCATCGAG
This sequence comes from Ilumatobacteraceae bacterium, assembly GCA_041748635.1. Taxonomy (GTDB): domain Bacteria; phylum Actinomycetota; class Acidimicrobiia; order Acidimicrobiales; family Ilumatobacteraceae; genus Sva-07. Next base: position 437 of record JBGTCW010000223.1, read on the forward strand.
CGCCTCGAGATCGCCGAGATCGAACTCCTGGCCCATCTCGGCCGCGAACTTCTCCAACGACTCGATCGGCCCTGCAGTTCCGAGCACGGCTGCATTGTCGACGATCGCACGCTGACGGGCCACGAGTTGGTCGAGGCGCGCCGACGTCAGGGCCCGCAGTGAGCCCGGCAACGCCGTGCTCGACGGGTTCGATTTTGCGAGTTCCGCGAGTTCGATCAGGAACAGCGGGTTCCCGCCACTGCGCTCGTACAGGCGATCGATCACCGCGGGGTTCGCCGACGGTCCGAGCACTGCACCCACCAGGCGGGCCGCGTCGAGCCGCGTGAGCGGGTCGAGCGGCATGCGTACCGTGATCGGTTGATCGGCCGCCGGCGGCCACTCGATGTCTGCCTCGTCGCGTTGCGCCGTGACGATCAGCAGTGGGCGATCGACGAGTGACCGGGCGATTCGATGCAGGAGGTCGATGATCAGCACGTCCGCCCACTGCAGATCGTCGATCCACAACACGACCGGGCCGGTACGGGTCCTCCGTCGGAGACCCTCGACAATCAGAGAGAACAGGGTCTCACGTGCTTGCGCAGGAGCGACGTGATCGAGTTCGGACGGATAGCCGAGCAGGTGCAGTACGCCTTCGACGAACCGGTCGAGCACGGGGTCGTCGACGGCAAAGCCGTACAGTTCGACGCCTTTCGACCGGCTCACCTCACGCAGCAGGTTCGGTGGGGCGCCCTGATCGAGTTCGAGCCGCCGGAACAGTGCCGTGGCCATCGGCGCCCACACGTTGGTCTCACCGTAGGGCGCGCAGGCCCCGGGAAAGATCGTGACCGCACGGCTCGGGAACGCATCGAGTGCCTCGGACACGAGACGCGTCTTACCTGCGCCAGCCTCGCCGACGACCGACACGATGGCACTCCGACCGTTGGCGACCATCGCCGTGATCGAGCCCAACAGCTCGCGCTGAGTGGTCCGACCCACGAACGGGACATCGTGGAACCGTGCGCCGATCGTCGGAACTCGACGGCGTCGACCCGTGACGCGCCACACCCGCTCGGTCTGTTCGCGCCCGCGCATCTCCAGCGAGTCGAACGGCTCGCGGAGGATCTCCTCGGACGCGAGCGATGCGGTCGAGTCACCGATCAAGATGCCGCCCGGCGGCGCGGCGGTCTGCAGTCGAGAGGCGACGTTGACCACGTCGCCCATGGCGGTGTACTCGGTGGTGCCCGACACGTTGCCGACGACCACCTCGCCGGTGTTGAGCCCGATGCGGAGCTGCAACGCGGTGTCGAAATCTGGTTGCTCGGCAACGAATCGAGCGAGTGACTCGTGCATCTGGATCGCCGCCCTGATGGCACGATCAGCGTCGTCCTCGTGCGCAACGGGCGCCCCGAACAACGCCAGAATGCCGTCGCCGAGCACCTTGTCGACGCGGCCACCGAAGGAGGTGATGTCGGCGATCAGGCGTTCGAAACTCGCGTCGATCAGCCGCTTCACGCGCTCGGGATCGAGGTGCTCGGACAGTGTGGTGTACCCGACGAGGTCGGCGAAGAGAACGGTGACGACCCGGCGTTCCTCGGCGACGGCCGGCCCGACCTCGTGCCCGCACGCAGGGCAGAACCGAGCGCCGACGGGAAGCGGGGCGCCACACGACGCGCACAGAGCCATTGGTTCGTGATCGTACGGCACCTCGGCCCGACGCGGACCACCGTACGATCGGCCCCGAACAGATGCGAGCGGAGCCGATCTCCGGTAGACAATTCACCATGTCGAGTGTTCCCGTGCCACCCCCGTCTGCTGCCGACTCCAGCGGAGCACGCCGCGCTGCCGCCGGCGCTGTCGACGCTCGGAAGACCTACGGCATCGGCGACGCCCAGGTTCACGCGCTCGACGGCGTGACGGTGTCGTTCGAGGTCGGCCGCTTCAGCGCGATCATGGGACCGTCGGGGTCCGGGAAGTCCACACTGCTGCACTGCTTGGCGGGTCTGGACACGCTCACATCGGGAGCCACGTTCATCGGTGACACCTACCTCGCCTCGCTCGACGACAAAGCGCTCACTGAACTGCGTCGCACCAAGGTCGGTTTCATCTTCCAGGCGTTCAACCTGATCCCGACGCTGACGGCGGACGAGAACATCCGACTCCCGATGATGCTCGGCGGTGAGTCCGGCGACGCAGCATGGATCGACCAGGTGGTTGCGACGGTCGGACTGGCCGACCGGCTGCACCACCGTCCGAGCGAACTCTCCGGCGGCCAACAGCAGCGAGTCGCGGTGGCCCGCGCGCTCGCGTCTCGTCCTCAGATCATCTTCGCTGACGAACCCACCGGCAATCTCGACTCCGTCACCGGTACCGAGATCCTCACGTTCATGCGCAATGCCGTCAGCGAGTTCGACCAGACGATCGTGATGGTCACCCACGATCCCGTCGCCGCCGCCTACGCCGACCGTGTGGTGTTCGTCGGTGACGGCAAGATCACCGGCGAGTTGAACGACCCGACCGTCGACACGATCATCGACCGCCTGAGGAATTCGGGCTGACATGAGCGCCGGAACACTCATTGCTCGCAAGAGCATCCGCGCCCGCTGGGGCAGGACCCTTGCGATCCTCTTCGCGATCACCGCCAGCGTGTCGTTCGTCGTTGGTTCGTTCGTGCTTGCAGACAGCTTGCGTGCCACGTTCGACAACCTGTTCAAGGACCTGAACGAGCGCGTCGAGCTCCAGGTGCGGGCTGCGCAGGCGTTCGACGGCAACGACGCACGCGACCCGATCGACGTCGCGATCGCCGACTCGATCCGCGCCGTCGACGGCGTTGCGATCGCCGAGCCGATCCTCCAGCGCTACGCCCAGTTGGTCGACGCCAACGGCGACGCGATCACGCCGCCAGGCGGCCCGACGCTCGGCGTCTCGTGGGAGGGCGATGACGGCCTGCAGGGCGTCACGATCAGAGAAGGCGTCGCTCCCGACGGGCCCGACGATGTCGCGATCGACAAGGCGACCGCCGACGCCGAGAATCTCGCCGTCGGCGACACGGTGTCATATCTCACCGACGTCGGTGTGTTCCAGGGAACCATCACCGCCACGGTCGGACTCGGAAGCGCCGACAGCTTCGGCGGCGCCCAACTCGTTGCCCTCGACCTCGACACGGCGCTGGTGCGCTTCACCACGGACGGACGAGTCGACGCGATCGACATCGCGGTCGCCGACGACGCCGATCTCGCCACCGTGCAGCAAGCAGTCGAAGCCGTCCTGCCGCCCCAGACCGAGGTGGTGACCGGCCAGGAGGTCGCCGAGGAGAACGCCGACGACGTCAATCAGTTCGTCGACGTGTTCGGTACCGGACTCTTGGTGTTCGCGTTCATCACGGCGTTCGTGAGCGCGTTCATCATCAACAACGTGTTCCAGATCACCATCGGGCAACGCCTCCGAGAGCTCGCACTTCTGCGGGCAGTGGGTGCGTCAGGACGCCAGGTACGACGGATGATCACGTTCGAAGCACTTGGCCTGGGGGTGTTGGCAACGGTGCTCGGTATCGGCGGAGGACTCCTCGTCGCTCGGCTCCTCATCGCGGCGTTCGATGCCGCTGGCGCAGGATTCCCCGACACGACGACCGTGCTGGCGACGCGCACTATCGTGGTCGCCGCGCTGGTCGGCATCGGCATCACGATGGCCTCGGTGATCGTTCCTTCACGGCGGGCCTCGAAGATCCCACCGGTCGCCGCGATGCGCCCGGAGCTGGGCTTCGCTGCCATGCGGGCGCGTCGGCTCGTCGCCGGCACCGTGGTCGCAGTGGTGGGCGTCGCCCTGTTCCTCGTCGGGCTCTTCCTCAGGCCAGGCGGCACCACCGGGTTGATCGGCTTTGCCGGAATCGGCGCGGTGCTGCTGTTCCTCGGCGTCGCCAGCCTCTCGTCGACGATCGCAACGCCCGTCACCCGTGTGATCGGCTGGCCGGTCGAGAAGCTCTTCAAGGTGCCAGGTGCGCTCGCTCGCCAGAACGTGGCACGGTCGCCCCGGCGGACGTCGTCGAGTGCGTCCGCGCTGATGATCGGTGTCGCTCTCGTCAGCAGCACTGCGGTGTTTGCGTCATCACTGCGTTCGTCGTTGGTCGACACGCTCGAGAGTGCGATCTCGGCCGACTACATCATCACCGACGCCGGGTTCCAAGGATTGTCCCCGGTCGTCAGCGAGACGCTGGCCGCCGTCCCCGAGCTCGAGGCGGTCACCCCTATTCGCGGAATCAGCGGGCAGGTCGACGGTGAGACGAAGAACTTCGGTGCGGTCGATCCAGTCGCATTCGAGAAGCTCGTCGATCCCGACCTGATCGACGGAACGATCGCCGACCTCGGCCTCGACGAGCTCCTGCTCCACCGCGACCCAGCGTCCGACCTCGACGTCGTCGTCGGCGACGCGCTCGACGTCACGTTCCAGAACGGCGTCGAGCAGACGCTGACGATCGCCGGCATCTACGGCGACGCAACCTTCGGGAACTGGTTGATCGGGCTCGACACGCTCGCGGGGGTCAGCACCGCTCCGGCACGCGACTTCTTCGTGATCGCGCAGCTCGCCGATGACGTCGATCCAGCGGTCGGCGACGCCGCCGTCGAAGCGGCGATGGAACCGTTCCCGCAGGCCAATGTCCAGACGAACGCCGAGTTCCTCGACGCTCAAGAGGCACAGATCAATCAACTGCTGCTGATCATCACGCTGCTGCTGGCGTTCGCAATCCTGATAGCCGTCCTCGGCATCTCGATCACGCTGGCGCTCGGGGTGTTCGAGCGGACACGCGAGATCGGACTGCTGCGGGCGGTCGGCATGAACCGTCGCCAGACCCGGCGATCGGTGCGCTGGGAGGCTGTGATCGTGTCGGTGTTCGGAGCCGTCGTCGGCATCGTCGTGGGGACGTTCCTCGGCGTGATCCTCTCGCTCGCCGTCCCCGACGACGTGATCAGCAAGCTCGCCTTCAACCCCGGGATCATCGTGATCATCCTCATCGGTGCGGTGATCGCCGGTCTGCTGGCGGCGCTCTACCCCTCGTACAAGGCGTCGAACATGAACGTCCTCGACGCCATCGCCACCGAGTGATGTAACGATTGGTGTCAGACACCAATCGTTACATCGGCGAGAATGCTTCGATGTCACTCGATCCCGTTGCGCTCCCCGACGAGGTCCTGGCGTTTCTCTCGGAACGGCACCTGGCGACCCTCACGACGCTGCGCGCCGACCTGTCGCCGCATGTGGTGGCGGTGGGCTTCAGCTACGACCCGACCGCGCGCGTCGCCCGCGTCATCACCTGGCGCGCTTCTCAGAAGGCCATCAACGCCGCACGGATGGAACGGGCCGGGCAGCGTGCTGCGGTGTGCCAGGTCGACGGGGCTCGCTGGCTGAGCCTCGAGGGGGCCGTGCGACTCGTCAGCGATGCCGACGGTGTCCGCGCTGGCGTCGAGGGCTATGCGTCGCGATACCGCCAGCCGAAGGAGCGCGATGACCGTGTGGTGATCGAGATCGCCGTCGACCGCATCCTCGGGCGGGGCTGACGGGCTGACGGTCAGCCGGCGTCGCGGTTCCAGGGGAGCTCGGCGAGCCAACGTTGCGCCGCCGGATGGGGATCCATCGGCGTGTCGTCGCTCGATCGCTCACGCTTCGGATCGAGGTGCGTTTGGCATCCGGGGCACCAGTAGAGGACGCGCTTGTACTCGCCCACACGGCGACACTCGATCGTGTCGGCACAGCGCGGGCAGCGCTGCACGTTGCGTCCGTAGACGGCGAGACCGCCCTTCACCGACGGTGCGGTCACGCGCCCGGCATGGTGCAGGTTGGAGCGCAGCATCCTGGCAGCGGTGTTCACGATTCGGATCGCGTCGTGTTCGGTCAGGGCTCCGACCGGAGCGAAGGGGCTGAGTTCGATCGCCCAGAGCACCTCACACCGGTAGACATTGCCGACACCGCACATCACCCGCTGGTCGAGAAGCACCTCGCACAGACGCATCGTCGGATCCGGATAGGTGAGGAGCAGGTTGACAACGGCGCCGAGGTCGGTGTCGGCGCGGCAGAGGTCGGGCCCGAGACGACCCATTCCGGGGTGGCGACGCTTGTCCGGCTTCCGGTACGTCTCGACGTGAGGGGCACTGAAGCAGACCGCCACCCAGTCCTCGACCTCGATGGCCGCTCGCATCAGGTTGTACGAGCGCCGCCACGAGTCGCCGCGGTGGTACAGGTGCCACGATCCCGTCATGCGCATGTGGGTGTCGAGCACGAGTCCGTCGTCCCACTCGATCAGGAGATGCTTGCCGTGGCTCTCGACCGACTCGACGACTCGACCAGCCTGCGGCACGGGACCGACGAGGCGGGGTGCATCGAAGCGCAGCATCCGCTTGCCGGCCAACGCGGTTCGAAGGGCACTCGCAGATCGGTGGATCGTGTCGCCTTCGGGCATCGAGCCAGCATGGTACGCCAGGTACCAGGGTCACCGCCGGGATACCCGAGATGGTGTCGTAGCCTCGATCACCGATGCTCGAGGACCGAACAGGGAATGAACTCACGGGTCGTGAGGTCACCGCGAGCGCGCTACGCGCCGCTCTCCCGCTGTTCATCCCGGCCATCCCCTTCGGACTCGTGCTCGGGGTGGCGATCACCGACTCCGCAATGCCGACCGCCGTCGCATGGTCGACGAACCTGGTCATCTTCGCCGGCGCAGCGCAACTGGCGACCGTGAGCTTGGCGGCGACGGCGACGTGGCTGACCCTTGTGGCGACCGCCGCAGTGATCAACCTGCGGCACGTGATGTACAGCGCTGCGCTGTCGCCCCGCTTCAAGGATCAACCGCGCTGGTTTCGCTGGCTCGGCCCCTTCCTGCTCATCGATCAACTCTTCGCACTCACGATTGTGCGCACGGACACGCCCGGGCCGCAGTGGCGCCGCTTCTACCTGAGCGCCGGCATCTTCTATTTCGTGTCGTGGACCACGAGCGTCACGATCGGGCTGGCGGTCGGTTCGTCGATCCCGACCGAGTGGCGCCTCGACGTCGCACCGGCGGTCATGTTCGCCGGACTGGTCGCACTCGGGCTGACGAATCGTCCCGGCATCGTCGCCGCGATCGTCGGCGCTGGGGTGTGTCTCCTGGCGCTCGACGTGCCGAACAACGGTGGGATCCTCATCGGCGCGATCAGTGGCGTGATCGCCGGGTGCGTGGCCGACCTCGCACTGGCGCGGCGGGATCACCGGCCCGACGCAACGTCGGGCACACCATGAACACACCCGCCGCCATCGCTGCCGTCGCAACAGTCGGGATGATCACCTACGCCTCGCGAGCGGGACTGATCGTCTTCCTCGCAGACCGACCGCTGCCCGCCAACGTCACTCGCTCCCTTCGCTACGTGGGTCCCGCCGTGCTGTCGGCGTTGACGGTGAACCTGATCGCCGGTGGTCAGGGCATCGACGGCGTCGAGTTCGTCGAGGTCGCTGCGATCGCATCGGCGGTGATCGTCGCCGCAACGGTGCGAAACCTGATCGCCGCACTCGCGGCGGGCATGGCAACGCTCTGGCTCCTCCTGCTGCTCCTCTGATCGGTCAGGGAAGCTTGCCGACGTGGGCGAGCGCGAGACGCAGGAGTCGGTCGTGCCCGCTCGTCATCTGTGCGATCACCTCGTCGCTCACCGCCTCCTCCGGCGTGAACCAGGCAAGGTCCAGGGCTTCCTGGGTGGGCTCGCAGTTACCGTCGACCGGCACGACGTAGGCCAGGCTGACCGCGTGGTGTCGGGGATCGTAGTAACCGGAGCGATCGGGATTCGGGAAGTACTCGACGACCGTGAACGGGGTGGGGTTCGCCGGCACCCGCGGCAGGGCGAGCGGGCCGAGATCCTTCTCGCAATGGCGCATCAGCGCCTCCCGGATCCGCTCACCGAAGAGCACGCGCCCGGTGACGACCATCCTGCTGATCGAGCCATCGGACGCCACCCGCAACAGCAAGCCGACCTCGGTGACGTTGCCGAGCGAGTCGACGCGAACTGGCACCGCGTCGACGTAGACCATGGGCACGTGCGCGCGAACGAGTTCGAGGTCCTCGGGCGACAGCCAGCCCGTCGATGTCTGGGTGCTGGAACCTTCGTCGATGTCGGTCACCTCCCGATGTTCGCACGCGAAGCGATCCCTGCCACAAGTTCCTGACTCCGCCGTCGATGTGACGTGCGTCCGGTGGCGACGCCCGGATGCGAGGATGAGCCGGTGGAGCAGGACGGACAACGCTGGGACGAACGACACCGATCGACCGTGCACGTCGAGGCCTCAGCACCCGAGATGATCGATCTGTGGCCGGACCTCGAGGCCCTGATACCGAACTCCGGTCACGGTGTCGACATCGCATGCGGAACCGGTCCGGTGACGCTGTGGCTCGCGGACCGTGGCCTCGACGTGACCGCACTCGACGTGTCCGGGGTTGCGATCGATCGGGTGCGTTCTGCCGCCATCGACCACGACTGCACCGATCAGGTGGACGCCCGAGTGGTCGACCTCGACGACGGATTGCCGGACGACCTCGAGGGTCTCGACGTGATCGTGTGCCAGCGATTCCGTGACCCCCGCCTCGTCCCAGTGATCGTCGAGCGGTTGCGCCCGGGCGGTGTTGCCATCGTCACGGTGCTGTCATCGGTCGGCGCGGTTGAGCCTGGCCCATTCCACGCCGCCGCAGGCGAGCTCTCTATCGCCCTGCGATCCGACGACCGATGCGTCGTCGTGCGCGAACACGAAGGCGACGGGGTCGCGCACGTGATGGTTCGTCGCCGCTGAGCGGCGATCAGGCGCCCTTCAGCAAGACGTCGCGAAGCGCCTCGTGCTGCGTCGAGCCCGGCCGCGTGGAACCGATGAAGTCGATCAACAGCTCGGTGAACGTGTCCGGCTGCTCGACGTGGGGGAAGTGGCCGACGCCCCTTATGATCTCCAGCCGGCTCGTGGGAATCAGGTCGTGTGCGGCGTGCGCATGCTCGAGCGGGATGATGCCGTCGTGGTCGCCCCACACGATCATCGTCGGCACCTGCGCTGCGAGATACAGCCGATCGCTGGCGTTCACGGTCTGACCGCCCGGCTCGATCACGCCGCGCATGGTGCGAACGAACGCCTTGCGATTGGTGGCGCCGGCCAGCGAGCTGTACGCACGCCACATCTCCGCGAGCCTCGGCGACCGGATGTTGCGACGACCGAGGTGGCGCCCGACGTCGGTCAGGCGATCGACGATCGGCTTCGGGAACGCGAACGGCATCGCATATTCGGCGCCCGGCAGCGTGAGGAGGCGCAGCAGCCACGACACCTCACGTCCGAGGCCGCCGCTGCCGACCAACACCAATCGGTCGACGAGATGGGGGTGCTGGTAGGCGAGCTGCATGGCGACTCCGCCGCCGAACGAATGGCCCACGATGGTCACGCTGTCGATGCCGAGGATCGACAGGAAGTCGCGTAAGCCGCTGGCGAACGCGCCCAGCGAGTAGTCGCCGGACGGCTTGGCCGACTCGCCGTGGCCGAGCAGGTCGACCGCGATCACCTCGGCGTGCGGCGTCAGCAAGGGGATCACGTCATCCCAGGTCTTGGAACTCCCGGCCAGACCGTGGATCAGCAGGATCCTCTGCCCGGATCCACCCCGCCGATAGCCGACCGAGTGACCGTGAATCGTCACGTGCTGCAGTGGGAGGCGTTGACTCACATCTCCAGTATCTCCGACTGGGGCCGCATCCACCCACATCGGACCAACCGAACCACCACCGACAGTGGCCGTCCGGTGACGCGATCAGTCGGCGGCAGGATCGGCGACGGTCGGTGTGTGCTCGGTGTCGCCCCCGACGTCGACCCAGCGCGAGAAGTCGAGCGGGTCGACTCGGCGAGTCGGGTGACCGGTCGTCGACAGCCAGGACAAGAAGTGGTCGGGGGCGAGCGGACGGGAGATGCAGTAGCCCTGGGCGATGTCGCATCCCAGACCACGGAGTCGCTCGAGGACTTCGTTGTTCTCCACGCCTTCGGCGACGACGACGAGGCCCAAGTTGTGGCCGAGATCGATGGTCGATCGCACGATCACCTCGTCCTGCTCGTCGATCAGGAGATTGGCGACGAAGCTCTGGTCGATCTTGAGCTCGCTGACAGGAAGGCGACGAAGATAGCTGAGCGACGAGTAGCCGGTGCCGAAGTCGTCGATCGACAGCGACACGCCAACCTCGTGGAGTTCGTTGATCGTGTCTCGGGCCCGAGGAGCGTCGATCAACAACGACGACTCGGTGATCTCGAGTGTCAGCATCGAGGGATCGACGTTGTTGGACATCAAGTGCTGTTGGACGCGCTCGGCGAGGCGGCGATCGAGCAGGTCGTGGGTCGACAGGTTGACCGAGAGTCCGAGGTGATAGCCGCGGTCGTGGATGTCGCGCAGCGTCGCGATGCCACGCTTGAGCATGAGGTCGGTGAGCTGTTTGATCAGCCCGGTGTCCTCGGCGATCCGAACGAACTGGATCGGTGACACGACGCCGCGCACAGGGTGCGTCCAGCGCACGAGCGCTTCGGCACTGACGATCGTGCCGGCGCTGAGATCGAGTTTGGGCTGGAGATGGAAGTGCAACTGCTCGTCGTCGATCGCCGATCGAAGGTCACCGAGCATCGAGAGCCGGGCGGGCGTGCGGCGGTCGATCTCGTCGCGGTACACCTCGACACCGAGCCGTTGTGACTTGGCGTTGAACATGGCGATGTCAGCGAAACGCAGGGGTGCGCCTTCTTCGAAGTCGTCGTCGACGACCGCGAGGCCCGCACTCGCCGTCACCACGATCTCGAGACCGTCGAGCGTGACCGGGCGACCGACTTCGCGCACGCAATCCCAGGCCACTTCGAGCATCTCATCGCGGGTGCCTCGGCGCCCGACGATGGCGAACTCGTCGGCAGCGAGCCGGGCCAGCACGTCGGCGGGGGCGAGCAGGTTGGCCATACGGTCAGCGACCTCGACGAGCAGTTGGTCGCCAGCCTGATGGCCGAGCGTGTCGTTGACTTCCTTGAACCGGTCGAGGTCGAGGATCACCACGAACATCACGCCGTCAGACCGGTGGTCCACAGCGAAGTCGACCAGCGACCGCTCGAACGAACTTCGGTTGGGCAGTCCCGTGAGGGCGTCCTGCCGCGCTTCGCGTTCGATCCGCTGGTGCAGGAGCCCTCGCCGCATGCTGGCCGCCAGTTGCTCGGTGAGGTTCTGCAGCCGCACGAGGTC
>JBGTCW010000224.1:0-2737 GCA_041748635.1 Ilumatobacteraceae bacterium
TCTCCCGAGTCGCCGGCGGCGGGATGGTTCGAGTGCCGATCGCAGGTCGAATCGGCATCCCCGACGACTCGGGAGCCGCGGTGGTGAACGTCACGCTCGTGGCGCCCGACGCCGCGGGCTACGCGACCATCTACCCGTGCACCGCGCAGGTGCCCGACGTGTCGGTGCTCAACTACGCCACGTCGCAAACCGTCGCCAACAACACCATCGCCACCCTGTCGCCGTCGGGCGAGGTGTGCGTGTTCACCTCCGCAGGCGCCGATGTACTCCTCGACGTCACCGGCTGGCTCGGACCGTCGGCCAACTCGCGGATGGTGCCGCTCGGGCCCACCCGCAGCGTCGACACGCGGTCGGGACTCGGTGGGTCCCGTCGGGTCGCAGCTGGATCGATCACACGCTTCGATCTGACCGCGGCGCTCGCACCGCAGTCCACCGCCGTCGCCGTCAACATCACCGCCCTCGCCCCAACCTCCGCCGGATACATGACCGCGTACCCGTGCAACCGCGGACGGCCCGCAACGTCGAGCGTCAACTTCGCTGCTGGTGAGACACGGCCGAACAACGCCATGGTCGCCACCGACAACGGCTCGATCTGCGTGTACTCCGACGCCGAGGTCGACATCCTCCTCGACGTGACCGCCTCGTTCGGGCCCGACGGACTCGGGCTCGTGCCGGTCGACCCCGTGCGCCTGTTCGACAGCCGCCGCGGTACGACCTTCGGCGAGGGCGAGATCCGCAGCTACAGCGTTCTCGGGTCGCAGCGCGGCTCGCTCACGAAGCGCTCGGCCTCTGTCAACGTGACGGCGGTCGACCAGCCCACCGGCGGGTTCGTCACCACGTTCGACTGCGTCACGCTGCGCGAGACGTCGACACTGAACCCCGGTGTCGGCACCGTCGCCGCCAACGGCGCCATCGTGCCCGTCACCGGCGGCGACCGGAGCTGCCTGTTGTCGTCGAGCGGCGGCAACCTCATCGTCGACCTCAACGGCTGGTGGGTCGAGTAATCCCGATCCCATCGACGCCCGAGCGGTTCTCCAAATTCCTTTCGAACACCTGTTGCATTTGATTGCGTCGGGCGCACCTCCCGCACCGTCACCCGAACCCAACGCCGTGCACTCCGAGCCATGCACCGCACCTGCGCCAACCGCAACTGCGCCGTGCCGTTCTCTGACTGCAAGATCCACCACATTCGCTGGTGGCACCGCGACCGCGGCCCAACCGACACCTGGAAGCTCGTACACTTCGAATACGCCCCTGTGAGCGGCGACGCTCGCTGCTAGTCACGTCGACCGGCACACGCCGAACGGGGGCGATATAGAGGACCGCATCACGGGGTACTCTCGAATCCATGTTCGGCGGCAGCATGGGAAATCCCAACCCGGTGAAGCAGCCGTACAAGTGTTACACGTGTGGCGAACCGCGACCGCCCTACCAGTTCTACTGCGAGCGGCATCTCGAAGCAGGCGAGAAGTTCGACAAGAGGTCCGGTAAACCGACGTTCCTCGACCGCCTGATGCGCAAGATGCTCGGCCGCTCGTAGCGCCATCGGGCGGGTGGGAACACGCCGTTCCAAGGCGGGTGTGATCCAGGACCACTTCGGCCGAGACGGGGACCTTCGCCCACCAGCTCGCGTCAGGGTCCATACCCAAGGGCAACCCGTAACGAAGCGGAGGGGCGGCAGCGCGTTGCAACCGAGCCACCGCATGCATCACTGCGGCGAACTCGGCATCACCGGCAACGCCGACACCGCAAACGGTGTCGCCTTCACCAACCGCCACGGCCGAGTGATCGCCACCACCGGGGCCAGACCCGAGCCCCCTGGGGCACCGCCGACTCCACCTGCAGGTGTGTACCAACACCACTCGGCGAACGCCTCGACCCACACTGGCTCTACTTCAACCCTCCCGCCGAACACCGGACCGCCGCACGGGCCCACCACCCGCACAACCCTCTGCGAGCTAGCTGACGGCGGCCACCGAGTTCGCTACATCCGTGAACTGCCAGCTTCGCGCTGCCCGTCAGGCGATCTCCCCGGAAATGGTTTCGGGATCCGGCACGGGATCCGGGGAGATCGCAGTTCGGCGCCGGGGGCGACACGGTGGAGCGTCGAGCGGGGTCCCAGGGCCTATCGTCGGGCGCCATGAAGGGCATCATCCTCGCCGGCGGCACCGGCTCGCGTCTCCATCCGGTCACGCTCGGCACCTCGAAGCAACTCCTGCCGGTCTATGACAAGCCGATGATCTACTACCCGTTGTCGGTACAGATGCTGGCGGGGATCCGCGAAGTGATGGTGATCACCACACCCGACGACCGGGCCGGATTCGAACGGCTCCTCGGCGACGGGTCGCAGTGGGGATTGCAGCTCACCTACGCCACCCAGCCGTCACCCGACGGGCTGGCGCAGGCATTCCTGATCGGCGCCGACTTCCTCGACGGCCAGGGCGCCTCGCTCGTGCTCGGCGACAACCTGTTCTACGGCGCCGGCCTGTCGAACCTCGTGGCGAACGCCGCCACCCGCCCGACGGGCGCCACGGTGTTCGGCTACCACGTCAACGACCCGCAGCGTTACGGCATCGTCGACCTCGACGCCGACGGACGGCCCACCAAGATCGAGGAGAAGCCGGCCAACCCGACGAGCAACTGGGCGGTCACCGGGCTGTACTTCTTCGACGGGCGGGTCGTCGACGCCGCGGAAGCGGTCAAGCCGTCGGCTCGCGGCGAACTCGAGATCACCTCG
>JBGTCW010000225.1:0-2071 GCA_041748635.1 Ilumatobacteraceae bacterium
GGCGCGATCGTCCGCCGTCAACCGTTCGGCGGCTGGAAGCGGTCGTCGGTCGGCGGGGGAGCGAAGGCCGGTGGTCCCGGCTACGTCGCCCAGTTCGCCCGGATCGTCGACGACCCTGACCGCCCGTTCGACGCCGAGACCCTGACCTCGACGTTCCGCTCGGTGTGGGACAGCCACTTCTGCACGGAGCACGACGAGAGCGGACTCCTCGCTGAGTCGAATGTGCTGCGCTACATGCCGCTCGAGCGTGTTGCCGTCCGCCACGACGACGAACGACCGGGTCGGCTGGCCTGCCTGCGAGTCGCTGCGTCAGCGACGGGAGTCGATCTCGACGTGTCGGATCACTCCCGCGAGACCGATGCGGCGTTCGCCGAACGCCTCGCCGCAGCGGCGGAACGTCCCGATCGAGTGCGACTGATCACGGGGCTCGACGACGACGCTCGACGGGTCCTGCACGCGGCCGACATTGCGATCGATGTCGCCGAGCCGACCGGCGACCCGATGCTCGAACTGCAGCACTGGGCACGCGAGCAGGCGATCAGCCGCACCCTCCACCGCCACGGCCGCATCGCTACGCCAGCAGCGCGATGAGCAGCTCAGCGCAGGGTCAGATCGCGTCGACGCCCTGTTCGCCGGTGCGGATCCGCACGATGGAGTCGACGGTGGTGACCCAGATCTTGCCGTCACCGATCTTGCCGGAGTTTGCTGAGGCGACGAGCGTCTCGACGATGCGATCGACGTCGTCGGGATCGGCAAGGACCTCGAGGCGCACTTTCGGGACGAAGTCGATCTTGTATTCGGCGCCACGGTACGTCTCGGAGTGACCGCCCTGGCGGCCGAAGCCACGGACCTCGCTGACCGTCATGCCGACGACACCGATCGCCTTGAGGGCGTCCTTGACGTCGTCGAGCTTGAACGGCTTGATGATGGCAGTGATGAGCTTCATGTCGCGTGTGTCCTTCGCTCAGGAGCCGCCGTGGTAGGCGGTCTCGCCGTGGAGTGCGAGATCGAGCCCGGCGTGCTCGACTTCGTCACTGACTCGCACGCCGATCGTCACCTTCAGCGCCATCATGATCGCGTACGTGATGACGAACGACCAGACGATGGCGGCGCCGTTGGCGATGGCTTGCTCGGCGAGCAGGCCTGCGCCGCCACCGTAGAAGATTCCGGCATCGAACGCTCCCTCGAAGAAGTCCGGGTTGGCGAAGAAACCGATCAGCAGCGATCCGACGAGTCCGCCGACGAAGTGCACGCCGACCACGTCGAGCGCGTCGTCGTAGCCGCACACCGTCTTGAGACGCACCGCATAGCAGCACACGACGCCGGCGGCGAGCCCGATGAGGATCGGTGCCGGGCCGGAGACGTAGCCCGCCGCCGGCGTGATGGCCACCAGTCCGGCGACGATGCCGGATGCGGCGCCGAGATTGGTCGGGTGACCGTCGCGCATCCACTCGACGAGGATCCAGGCGAGCCCAGCGGCAGCGGCCGCGAGGAAGGTGTTCAGGAACGCCTGCGCCGCTTGGCCGTTGGCGGCGAGCGCCGAGCCGGCGTTGAAGCCGAACCAGCCGAACCACAAGATCCCGGTGCCGATCATCACGAGCGGCATCGAGTGCGGCGGGCTGGGCTCCGTGCGTCGTCGGCCAAGAACGAACACTGCGGCCAGTGCGGCGATGCCGGCATTGACGTGGATGGCGGTGCCGCCGGCGAAGTCGATCGAACCGCGCTGGCCGAGCCATCCGCCGTAGACCCACTTGAACACCGGCACGTAGACCAGCAGGACCCAGATCGGCACGAACAGTGCCCACGCCGAGAACTTCATCCGGTCGGCGACCGCACCCGAGATCAACGCCGGAGTGATCGCTGCGAACATGCCGAGGAACGCCACGACCGCCAACGTGCCACCGTCGCCGGCGACGTCGATGTCGCGCAGGAACGCCGAGTCGAAGTTCCCGATGACGTCGTTGTCGAACGGTGTCTGGGCCAGTGAGTACCCCACCACGAACCAGAGGATCGGCACGATCAACAGGCAGTAGAAGTTCATCATCAGCATGTTGAGCACGTTGCGCCCTCG
>JBGTCW010000226.1:0-27111 GCA_041748635.1 Ilumatobacteraceae bacterium
CGGCATCCTCACCGCACGCGGCGGGCTCGCCAGCCACGCCGCCGTCGTCGCCCGCGGTTGGGGAATCCCCGCCGTCGTCGGTGCTGGCGACGTGGTCGTTGTCGAGGGCGGCGTCCGGATCGGCGACGACTTCCACGCCGAGGGCACCGAAATCTCGATCGACGGCGCCACCGGCAACGTGATGGCGGGTGCCGTCGTCGCGTCGACGCGCTCGGCACCGCCCGAACTCGAGACGCTGTTGGGTTGGGCCGATCTGATCCGCGCCGGCCGGGTCGGGGTCCGCGCCAACGCCGATACCGCGGAAGACGCCAGCCACGCTCGTCACCTCGGGGCGGAGGGCATCGGGCTGTGCCGCACCGAGCACATGTTCCTCGCCGAGCAGCGACTGCGCCTGGTTCGACGGCTCATCCTCAGCGACGATCCCACGCAGGAGCGCGAGGTGCTCCGGGAACTCGATCTGGTGCAGCAGGCCGACTTCGCGTCGATCCTCGCAGCGATGGACGGCCTTCCCGTGACCGTCCGTCTGCTCGACCCACCGCTGCACGAGTTCCTCCCCGACTACGAGCGACTGGTGGTCGCCGAGGCGACCGGCAAGCTCGACGACGAGACTCGCGCCGAGCTCGCGGCGGTTCGTCGATTGCGTGAAGCCAACCCGATGATCGGAACCCGGGGCGTCCGGCTCGGTGTGGTGAAGCCGGGCGTCTACCAGATGCAGGTGCGCGCACTCGCCCGCGCCGTCGGTGACGCGCTCGAGGCGGGACGCGATCCGCAGGTCGAGATCATGATCCCGCTGGTGATGGGTGCAGCAGAGCTGGCCATGGCGCGCGGCTGGGTGCTCGAAGCGCTCGACGAGGCGGGCGTCGGCAACCTCGACGCGGTGAGCATCGGCGCAATGGTCGAGACGCCTCGGGCCGCGCTCGTCGCCGCGGACCTCAGTGCGCACGCCGACTTCTTCTCGTTCGGTACGAACGACCTCACGCAGCTGACGTTCGCGTTCAGTCGTGACGACGTCGAGGTCCGGTTGCTGCCCGCCTATCTCGAGGCGGGCGTGCTCCCGTTCAATCCGTTCGAGCAGCTCGATCAGGAGGGCGTCGGTCGGTTGATCGAGCTCACGTGCGACGACGCCCGTCGCGTCAAGCCCGAGATCAAGATCGGGATCTGCGGAGAACAGGCCGGCGATCCGGCATCGGCGCGATTCCTCGTCGACGCCGGCGTCGACTACGTGAGCTGCTCGCCGTACCGCGTGCCCATCGCTCGGCTGGCGATCGCGCAGGCGCTGCTCGACGCAGGTCGCGTCCCCGACGCCGAGATCGAACGGCTCACGGCGGACGTCGCAGACGATCACGCATCACCGACATCGACTACCGATCCCACCGACTCTCCGCAGGAGCCGTCGGCCTTCGACGACGACGAAGCCTTGTTCCTGGTGCTCCACGCGCTGCGCATCAAGGGGTTTTCCAGCGCCACGACGGTCGCTGAGTTGACGACGATCGACCAGGACCGGACGAACCGGATCCTCGGCGAACTCGCCGAGAGCGGACACACCAAGTTCTTCGAGGCGCGCGAACTCTGGCAGCTCACTCCCGAGGGAAGGCAGCGCCACGGCGAAGCGCTGGGTGGAGTTGCCGCGATGCACGGCAGCGACCTCCGAGCCCACTACGACCACTTCCTCGGCCTGAACACGCGCCTCAAGGAACTGTGCACGACGTGGCAGACGCGTCACGGCGAACCCAACGACCATTCCGACGCGGACTACGACAGCGAGCAGCTCGAGGAGCTCGCTCGATTCAACGCCGAGTGCGCAGCCGTGCTCGATGGCTTCGCCGACGTCATCCCGAGGTTCGGTGCCTATCGACATCGCCTGACCGGAGCCGCCGCCCGCGCCGTGCACGGCGAGACGAAGATGTTCACCGGCGTCATGTGTGGCTCGTTCCACGACATCTGGATGGAACTTCACGAGGACCTCATCCAGATCCTCGGCATCGATCGCAGCGCGGAGGGCAGCTACTGACGCCGAGCGTCCGGCATGAAGCGCGGGATCATCGCGATCAGCGAGCCGGCCACTGCGACCGCAGCAGCCGTGTACCCCCACGCAGCGTCCCAGAACAGCTCGAGCATGAAGTAGCCGCGCAGCCAGGGCACGACCAGCACGATGAGGTAGCCGACACCCATCGCCGCGACGAGGCCGACCTTCCAGTGCCGAAGTGGCCGGCTCGCCACGGTGAGCACCACGAGGCCGATCAGCAGCAGCGTGACCGTCGCGAGGCTGCGGGCCTGGTCGAGTTCGAGCTCCGCAACATGGAGCGCGGCCTCGTAGGCGGCCAACGTCACGGAGCCGGCGATGAGACCGGCCGGGATCGAGAACCAGAGGACGCGCCGGAGGAACCCGGCCCTGATCAGGTCGACCTCGGGGGCGAGCGCCAGGAAGAAACCCGGAACCCCGATGCTGAACGTGCCGATCAGCGTCAGCTGGCGCGGCAGGAACGGGAACGGACTGTCGACGAGCGCGACGCCGAAGGTGAGCAGCACTGCGTACACCGCTTTGGTGACGAACAGATTCGAGACGCGCTCGACGTTGTTGATGACCTTGCGGCCCTCGTTGACGACGGTCGGCAGGCTGGAGAAGGCATCGTCGGTGAGCACCAGATCGGCGACCGCCTTGGTCGCTTCACTCCCCGACCCCATCGAGATGCCGAGGTCCGCGTCCTTGAGTGCGAGGACATCGTTCACGCCGTCCCCCGTCATCGCGACCACGTGCCCACGCGACTGCAGCGCTCGCACCATCGCCTGCTTCTGCTGCGGCTTGACCCGCCCGAACACGGTCGCCGCATCCAGGATTCGCGCGAGCTCGTCGATGTCGGTCGGCAGCGCTCGTGCATCAACCGGGTCGCCGACGACGGCGAGGCCAGCCCGCTCGGCGATCGCCGCAACCGTGTCCTGGTTGTCACCGGAGATCACCTTGAGCGTGACGTCCTGCTCGGCGAAGTACGCAAGGATCTCCGCCGCGTCGGGACGGATCTCGTCTTCCAGTTCCACGATCGCCAACGTCCGCGTGGTCTCCGGCAGTTGATCGCCGTCCGGACCCCCATCGCAGGTCACGACGGCGAGCAGCCGCTTTCCGCCGACGCTCAACCGTTCGATGAGCGCCCGCTGCGGATCGTCATCGCCCACCAGGAAGTCCGGCGCGCCGAGGTAGAACCACCCGCGGTCCGCGAACGACGCGGCCGACCACTTGCGTTCGCTGTCGAACGGTTCGACGTGCTCGACCGTCCACGACGAGTCGCTTCCCACAGCCACCGCGATCGCCGCCATCGTCGGGTTCGGCGACCGATCCGCCATCGCCAGCGCCACCAGCGCGTCGGTGACCTCGGCGTCGGCGCGGCCGTCGGCCGCGTGCGCCGCTGCGAACGTGATGTCGCCAGTGGTGATCGTGCCGGTCTTGTCCAGACACAACACGTCGACGCGGGCGAGCACCTCGACGGTCGAGAGCTGTTTGGCCAATGCGTTGCGACGGGCCAGCGCGAGCATGCCGGCCATGAACGACAGGCTCGTCAGCAGTACCAGTCCATCGGGCACCATCGCCACCGCAGCAGCGACCGTCCCGAGGAGCGCGTCCTGCCAACGATCCTCGGTGTCGATGAGGCGGACGAAGAGGAAGATCGCCGCGACCGGGATGATGACAGTGAGCCAGCGCAGGATCGTGTCGATGCCGCGCCGGAGGCGAGACTCGACCGCAGCGAACTGCTTGGCCTCGGTGGCGAGCGTGCTGGCGTAGCTGTCGGCGCCGACGGCCTGGGCGCGGATGAGTCCGTTGCCGGCGACGACGAAGCTGCCCGACAAGACACTGTCGCCGATCGACTTGGCGACGGGCAACGACTCACCCGTCAACATCGACTCGTCGAGACGAAGGCCGACCGAGTCGAGCACCACGCCGTCGACCGCAACCTGACCACCGAGGCGCAGCTGGACCACGTCGTCGAGCACGACCTCGTCGGACGAGATCTCGACCGGCTCGCCATTGCGAATCACGTGTGCCCGCGGCTCGGTGACCACCTCGAGGCGTTGCAATTCGCGTCGAGCACGGACCTCTTGCACGACCCCGATGACGGAGTTCGAGATCACGACGCCGACGAACAGTCCATCGCCGGGGTTGCCCGAAACCAGGACCAGCGCGAACAGCGTGAGCATGATGGCGTTCACGACCGTGAACACATTGGCGGCGACGATCTGGCCGAACGATCGCCCCGGTGGCTCGGGAGCGACGTTCACCTTTCCGGCAGCGACCCGCTCGGCGACCTCGGCGAGCGACAACCCACTGATCTCGGTGTTTTCCACGTGCGGTTGCTCCATCCCGCTGCGCAGCGTAAATGAGCCCGAGCGCTCGGACCGCTTCACGCGACGTTCGACCGGAGTCCCTCTCGGACCCACCGCCAACCGGGCTTCGATCGACTGACACCGAATCGTCACGAAACCGTCATATAGGGCTAGGCTCGGCGCCCATGTCGGCAATCGGACGGATGCGAGCGCTCGGCGCCCGACGCGCCATGGCGTCGCTCGCGCTCGTCGCCGCAGTCTCCGTCGGTTCGACGACACTGCCACTCACCGCTGCGCAGGCGCAGGATCCGGCTGCCGTGCGCGCCGCCGCCGAGATCCAGGCGGCACGTGACCGCGCGAATGTTGCCTCGCAGGCGATGTTCGACGCCGAGTCACGACTCGACGGTCTCCAGATCGAGATCGAGACCGCCGAGAAGGACCTCGCTGCTGTCGAAGCCCAGGCCACAGCGATGCGCAGCAGCCTCCAACAGGACGCACAACGCAGCTTCGTCAACTCCGGCACCTCGATCCCGCTGTTGATCGACCTCGACCAGGCGAATGCCAGCATCACAGCTGAGCGTCAGGCGTCGGTGGCGAGAGGCGCAGCGTCGGTGGAGCTCGACGACTTCGCTGCCGTGATGAAAGAGGTGAACGCCCAGCGCACCGACCTCGAACGCCAGCAGGAGACCACGACCGCCGCACGTGAGCAGTTCGAATCGCTCAAGGCGACAGCGGAGGCCGAGGTGGTCGCGCTCGCCGAGATCGAAGAGCAGCGACTGGCCGACGTGGCCGTGCAGCGCGAACTCGAACGCCAACGACAGGCCAAGCTGGCCCAAGACGCCGAGGCCGCTCGTCAGGCACAGATCGTGAGCGACCGGGCAAACGCCAGTGCCCCCGTCGCCGCCGCCGCTCCCGCTCCCCGTGGTTCGGGTTCGTCCGCCCCGTCGAACGGTGGATCAGCGGCGACGAATCCCCCTCCGGCAGCGCCCGCTCCGGTTCCCGCCTCGCCACCGCCCTCGAACGCAGGCAGCGGCATCGTGTGCCCGGTCGCCGGCCCTCACGCATTCGCCGACACCTGGGGCGCCGCGCGATCCGGCGGTCGCAGTCACGAAGGCGTCGACATGATGGCACCGCGGGGCACGCCGCTCGTTGCGGTCGAGTCTGGTTTCGCCCAGTTCAAGACCACGAACCTCGGTGGGAACTCGATCTGGGTGAACGGCGCCAGCGGCACTCGCTACTTCTATGCCCACCTGAGCGCATGGGAGGGTTCGAGCCGAAACGTCTCGCGCGGCGAGGTGATCGGCTACGTCGGCGCCACCGGCAACACCACGGCGAACCACCTCCACTTCGAGGTGCACCCGGGCGGCGGGCGGGCGGTCAACCCGTACCCCTACGTCCGCGGCGTCTGCTGACCCGCCTCATCTCCCGGCCGCTCCGACGTTCATGTGACAGTTCGGATGAACAGGGTCATCCGAACTGCAACGTGAACGGGGTGGCTACGCAACGGGGTAGCCGGCGAGGAGCACTCCGGCCACCGCCAGGACGGCGCCCGACCCGGACAGCAGCAGGAACTTGCTGATTCCGTTGCTGAATGACGCGGTGATTCCGGCGAAGAACAGCGCGCTCGCGAAGAACAGCGTGAGCTGGATGTAGTCGTCGGCGTGAGCGCCCGACTCCTCACTGCGAACGGTCGCTGCGAGCGCTTCCGCGTCGGCCGCTTCGGACGCAGCGAACAGCTCACCGAGGTAGTCCTGATCGGCGAGCAGGTTCGTGGGCGTCTGGCCCACGGCGAGTTGTGCCTCCCAGTTCTCGAACACAGGCAGGAAGCCGGGGCGGACAAGCGTGGCACGAAGAAAATCCTGCAGCTCCTGGTTGTCAGCAGCAACCGCTGCGGCGTACTGACTCACCGTCGCCGAGTCGTACGCGACGATCTGGGTCGCCAGGGCGTACTCCCGCGATGCGTCGAGGCGAGAGACCGCCGACGCACGTGCCTCGTCGGTCTCGACGCCGTTCCACCGAGAGACCTGATAGGCCGACCACGCCGATCCGACGGTGGCGACGCCGAGCAGCAGCACGGTGATGATCTCGATCAATCGACCTGGTTGCGACCGCGACGACCTGCGCGACCCCTCCTTCGACGCCGACCAGGGCGAGTCGCTCACAGCTGTTCGGCGGTCGGGTCGCCCGCATCATCGGCTGTCGCGAGGTGGACGTCGGCCGTGGACCCCTGCGGCACGATGAGCGGCAAGGTGAGCGCCGCAGGGATCGGCTGGTCGCCATTCCAACGCTGCATGATGTCGCGCCACGTTTCGATCTGGCGGTAGCGCAACAGGATGTCGCCATCGAGACCCTCGACCAGCGAGCTGACCGCCACGTCGTTCTCGAGTCGAGCCGTGCGCACTTTCGCAAACGCTTGCTCGCGCTCGAGCTCTGCGTCAGCACGCACGGTCGCCTGGATGACGTCACCGGTGTCGCCGAGGTCGATCTCGCGCAGGCTGAACATCTTGAGCTCGAATCCGACGTTGCCGAGCGCAGGTCCGAGCGCCGTCGTGAGACGCTGCTCGAGCTCGGCGAACTCCACGCCGTACGCGTCGTCGATCGAGGCCGCGCCGTTGCCGATCTCGGCCAGCATTGTCGAACGGGTGACATCGCGCAGCGCCGCCCAAATTCCCTCGGGGCCGTAGCGATCGTGCACATCTCTGAGTCTGGACGGATCGAGCTGGCAGCGAACCGTGTAGCTCACCTTTGCGAACGCCTTGTCACCGAGGTGGACGCGCAGGGCATCGTCGACGTACTCGACGCGAGCATCGTCGATCGATCGCCCACCCGCCACCAGGCAGAGCTCGCGCGAGGGATAGATCTGAAGCATCAACTTCTGCCACGGCAAGACGAAGTGACGCCCGGGTGGCAACGCTCGTCCGGTCGCCTTTCCCCGCTTGAGCACGACGGCGACCGTGCCGGGGTCGACGATGATCGCGGTTTCGAACAGCACGATCCCCGCGACGACCGCCACGATCGCGACGACACCGAGGACGATCCAGACCTCCATCAGTTTGACCCCGCCGGCAGTAACGCATCTGCGTCCATAGGAAAGCACACATTAGCCACCCGGCCGTTGCCCCGAACCCGTGCGGGGGGCGCTGTCTGGTCGTCGGGCCTCGAACGGACCGACGACCAGACAGCGCTTCATCGGCAGATCAGCCGTCGGTGGTCTCACTCTCGATCTCATCGGCGATCGTGTTCGAGATGTCGTCGAGCTGATCGTCGACGCCGTCGACAGGGTTGTCGATGTCGTCGTCGTCGCCGTCGTCGTCACTGCACGCCGCAGCGCCGAGTGACAGCACGCCGACCGCTGATGCAGCAATGATTTTCCGGGTGATCTGGGGGAATCGTGAGTTTGTCATCGGCCACGCGTACCCGCAGGCTCACCGAGCGAAACGTACGTACGCCCGTACCGGCAGCGGCAGCGGCGAGATCTCTGCTCCTTACGCGCCGTGGCGCTCAGTCTGGTTCTGCAGCTCGATCGATCGTCCCGTCGCGATCATCGAGCCGCTCCGCCGCAGCGAGCGTGCGCTCGGGATCGGCCAGCTCGTCGATGCGCATGTGCGACGGGGTGGTGCGGTGGGTCGCACGGAATAGCAGATGGGTACTGGCGGGCAGCGTGAGCAACAGCGCGGCAGCGACGATCGCAAGTTCGGCCGCTCCCTTGGCACCCACCTCGATGCCGGCTCCGACCGCGACGAGCAGGAACGCGATCGGACTCGCCTTGCCAGCGGCGTGGAACCGTGCGTATGCGGTGTTGAACGTGAGCAGACCGATCCCGGCGAGCAGCGCGACGAACGCACCGAGCAGGACGAACATCGACGCGACAGGGCTCACGGGCGCCCCGTCGTCTCGATGAAGCGACTGAGTGCGACCGTCGCCGTGAACGCAACGATGGCGATCACGACCAGCACCCCGATGTAGAGCGTGTCACCAGTTTCGGCAACCCTCGTGCCGATCGCCCCCATCAACGCGACCAGCGCTGCGTCGAGTGAGATCACCCGATCCGCGAGCGTCGGTCCTCGCACCAGCCGGATGCCCGCCAACACCCCTGCCAACAGGAAGATCCCGACCGCGATGTCTGCGATCATGCCGGCACCTCGGCGACGGGAAGCGCTCGACAGGCGAGTGAGGCGAGATGGGCGACGTGCCGCTCGATCTCGGGCGCCTTGTCGGCGTGCAGCAGGTGCAGGTACAACCGGCCCGTGTCGCTGTCGGTGTCGATCACCGCGGTGCCCGGCGTGACCGTGATCGCCACCACGAGCAACAAGAAGTGCGACCGCGATGCAATGGTGGTGTCGACAGCGATGATCGCTTCGTCGGTGTAGTCCGTCGGCGTCAGGATCTCCCACGCCACGTAGGCCGTCGACGCGACGAGGTCGACGGCAACCAGCCATCCGAAGTGCAACAGGGGAACGATTCGAACACCGCCGCCGTGTCGATCGACGCCCCCGAACAGCGTGGCGGCCACGGCGATGAGCGTGCCCGACAGCACGTTGGCGACCGACACTGCCCCCCACAGCGCACACCACGCGCCGACGAGCAACAACAGCGCCATCGAGCGTCGGGGCGTCAGCAACGCCCACACTCGCGAACGAATCGACGACGACCACGTGGATCGATGCGCTGCGGTTTCCATCAGTCGGATGCCTCGCGGACTTCTTCGGTCAACACCTCGGTGATGTACGGCGTGCGCTCGATCAGGTCGCCGGCCACCTGTTCGCTCATGCGCCACAGCGGGCCAGCAGCGACGGCCACGACGATCGTGCCGGCGACGGCCAGCCCGGCGGCGCCCTGCATGATCGCGACCGAGCGCCGACTCGACGCCGGGACGGCCGACGGCGTGACGTCGCCCCAGAACGCTCCAAGCCAGATCTTGGTCATCGAGAGCAGCGTCAGCATCGAACCGACCAGTGCCACGGCGACGATGACGTACGCGCCGGACGCCACGCCGGCGTCAACCAGTGCCAGCTTGGCGATGAACCCCGAGAACGGCGGCAGCCCGGCAAGGCTCAACGCCGGCAGCGCGAACAGCACGGCGATCACCGGCTTGCTCGTGGCCAGGCCGCCGACCTTCTTGAGCGCCGAGGTCCCCTGGTCATCCTCGATCAGGCCGCCGGCCAGGAACATCACCGTCTTCACCGGGATCTGGTGGACGAGGAACAGCACCGCTCCGGCGACGCCGGCAACGGTGAACAGCCCGAGGCCCATGATCATGTAGCCGATCTGGCTGACGACGTGGAACGACAAGATCCGCTTGACGTCGTCCTGGGCGAGGGCGCCAGCGACGCCGACGATCATCGTGAAGCCGGCGATCACCAGCAACAGCGGCCCGAGTGCGTCGAGTTCCATGAGCGTGAAGAACCTGATCATCACGTACACGCCGATCTTGGTGAGCAGACCAGCGAAGACCGCCGTGATCGAGGTCGGCGCGGTCGGGTAGCTGTCGGGGAGCCACGAGAACAACGGGAAGATTGCCGCCTTGGTCCCGAACACCACGAGGAACCACAGCCCGATGCCCACCTGGGTCGCCTCGGGCAGCGCCGGAATGCGTTCAGCGAGCAACGCCATGTTGACGGTGCCCGTCGCCGAGTAGACGATCGCCACGCCGAAGAGGAACAGCGTCGACGCGAACAGGTTGATCACCACGTAGGTCATGCCCGAGCGGACCTGCGACTCGTGGCCTTGGTGCGTGAGCAGGACGTAGCTGGCGACGAGGATCAGCTCGAACGCGACGAACAGGGTGAACAGGTCGCCGGTGAGGATCGCCAGCGCCACGCCGCCGGCGAGCACCAGCAGGATCGGGCTCACGACGGTCGGGTCGGCTCCCGCAGGTGTCCGACGCTGACCGATCGCGAACAGTTCGACGACGAGGATCGTGGCCGAGGCAACGACCAGGATCAACGCCGCGAACAGATCGGCGACGAGGACGATGCCGAGGTCGGGCGCCCAGTCACCGACGCGCAACACGACGGTGCCGTCACGGTCCACCTCGAAGAGCAACGCCGCGGCGAGTCCGGTCACCGCCGCCAGCGTCGACACGGTGATGAGATCGCGGATCTTCGCCTGACGGCGCAGACCCAACACGAGCGCCGAGGCGAGGAGCGGCAGCACCACACAGAGCGCAACCACCGCGCTCACGATCCACCCTCCTGTTGGTCGTTCGACTGCTCGAGCTCACGGGTCTCGTCGATCGCCGCCTCGCGCGCCTGCTCGGTGGTGGCGATGCGCCGATCCTCGACATCGTCCTCGACGAGATCGTCCCCCGTGAGCACCTGCTGACGACGCGCGAGCGCCAACACGAACAGGGTGAGGCCGAACGAGATCACGATCGCGGTCAGCGACAACGCCTGCGGCAGCGGGTTGGCGATGTCGTCGGCCGATTGGCCATCGACGATGGGCGGCGCACCCGCCGGCCCGCCGGCCGCAAGCAGCGCGACGACGGCTGCATGGCCGAGCAGTGCAAAGCCGAGAACGACCCTGCTGAGCGAACGCGACGTGACGAGGAAGGTGCCGGCGGCTACCAGGCCGGCGACCGCGAAGATCATCGCGACGCTCATGTCGACGCCCCGTCTGACGAACCGGTCTCGATGGAGGCGACGTCGGCCGCGATCGGCCGGTGGCCCCGGTCGCCGAGCGATGCAGCATCGAGCCCGTCGAGCAGCGAGATCACCAACCCCACCACGATCGCCACCACGCCGAGGTCGAACAGCAGCGCCGAGCCGGTCTTGACATCGCCGAGAATGGGAACGTCCCAGGTGACCACGACCTGGTCGAGCAACGGTTCACCCCACAGCATTGGCGCAATCGCCACGATGCCGGCGACCACGCCGCCGACCGACAGCCACACCGGCGCGTGTCGGGGCTGTTGGATTCCCGCCACCGTGCGCAGCACGATGATTGCGCCGAGCATCAGGCCCGCAGCGAAGCCGCCGCCCGGCTGATTGTGGCCTGCGAACAAGGCGTATGCGGCGACGACGAGCGCGATCGGCGTCACGGCACGCACCGCGAGCGACACGATCGGAGAAATGCGCGAGATCACTGCGGCACCTCCTCGACGCGACCTGTTTCGACGAGGGCGAGCCCGGCGGACGTCTCGCCGGCCGGCACCGGCAGATCCGTACGGTTGCGCCGAGTGCTCAGCGTCAGGATCCCGACGGCCACCACCATCAGCACGATGACCTCACCGAGGGTGTCGAGCGCTCGCGTGTCGGTGAGGATCACGTTGACCACGTTCTTGCCGCCACCTTCGGTCTGCGCGGTCTCCGCCAGTTCTCGCACCGGCGCCTCGCCGGTCGGGCTGGCCGCGCTTCCCGCCAACGCCACCGCAACAGCTGTGCCCATCGCTCCAGCGATCAGGACTCGACCGACCACCCAGAGCCGCGTCGGCGATGGGAACTTCGTGGCGAGACGGCCGAGGCCGACCACAAAACCGACGACGACCACGGTCTCGACGAGCAGCTGGGTGAGGACGAGGTCGGGGGCGCCGTTTGCAACGAACAGCCCGGCGACGCTGAAGCCGACCGCGCCGAGCACGAGTGCGGCACCGAGTCGAGACCGCACCTGCGTGGCGGCCAACGCGACGGCAACGATCATGACGGCGACCACCGCCTCGACGCGGTTGTCCCACCAGTACAGAGTCGCTGTGTCGATCTCGCCAGCGAACGGCACCGCCGCGGCACACACGACGATCACGGTGGTGGCCAGATACAGCGGCAGCGAACCGTGCTGCACCCGACCGGCGACCCGCTGCGCGAGACGGCCGGTGCCGTCGATGCCACGATCGACGTTCGCCGCGCCGCGCGCCACCGGTCCGCTCGCCACGTGTCGGCGAGTGAGCAGCACTCCGACGACCAGACCGATCGCGACGATCACCGCGGAGGTGATGAACGCGTCGGTCAGCCCGGGCCAGCGATACAACGAGTAGACCTCGGCGTCGGGTGCCACCGTCACCGCTGCGGAGCGGACAACGCCGGTGACCCACCCGATCGCCACGAACCCGGCGACCGATGCTGCGGCGAGAATCACCTGCGGAGCGGACATCGCTCGACGTCGGGGAGCGACGGTGCGATCGGGCATCGGCCCATCGGCGGCGAACATCCCGATCAGCAGCCTGGTCGTGTAGGCCACGGTCAGGATCGAACCGAAGATGATCAGTCCTGCGACGACGAGCCGTTCCGTGCCCGACAGGCCGATCGCCGCCTCGATCGCGGCCTCCTTGGTCGGGAAGCCGAGCAGCGGCGGGACACCCGCCATCGAGGCGCCGGAGATCACCGCCACGGCGAAGGTGATCGGCATCGCACTGCGCAAGCCGGACAGCTCGTTGATGTTGCGGGTGCCGGTGCGGGCATCCACTTCACCGACCACCATGAACAGTGCCGCCTTGAACACGGCGTGGGCCACCAGCACCGAGATGGCGGCGAACGTGGCCTTCGGCGTGCCGATGGCGAGCAACGCGAAGAGGAAGCCGAGCTGTGACACCGTGCCCCAGGCGAGGATCAGTTTCGCGTCGACGTGGCGGAGCGCCCCGATACCACCCCAGACCATCGTGGCCAGGCCGAACGAGAGTCCGAGCGGCTTCCACACGTCGGTGTCCTGGAATGCCGGCGCGATGACTGCGACGAGGATCACCCCCGCCTTCACCATCGTGGCGGAGTGCAGATAGGCGCTGATCGGAGTCGGGGCCGCCATCGCGCCGGGGAGCCAGACGTGGAAGGGGAACTGCGCCGACTTCGTCGCGGCCGCGACGAGGATCAAGATCGCCGCCGCAGTCGCGGTCGAGCCGCTGATGGGCGTGATCTCGCTGAGACGCGCCGTGCTGGCGGCATCGACGAACAGCACGAACCCAGCGAGGAGCGACAGCCCACCCGCAGCGGTGATGAACAACGCCCGGCGCGCTGCGATGCGCGCAACCGGGTCGCTGTGCTTGAAGCCGACCAGGAGGAACGACGTGACCGACGTCAGCTCCCAGAAGATGAACAGCGTCCAGACCGAGTCGGCCCAGACCAGCCCGACCATCGCCGTCGAGAACGCAACGAGCGTGGCGGCGAAACGACCCATGCTCGCAGCCGAGCTCGAGAAGTACCCGACGGAGTAGACACAGACCAGCGCACCGATCCCCGAAACCAACACCGAGAGCAACGACGCCATCGCGTCGACACGGAACTCGAACGCCACGTCGAGTCCGGGCACCCACTGGAAGCCTGCGGTGATGACCTCGCTCGATCCGAGCCGGGTGATCGACCACAGCGCCGTCGCCGCCATCGGGGTCGCCGCCAGCCACAGTGCCCGACGGCCGATTCGTGCACCAACGGTCGGCAGAGCTGCAACGACCACCACGTGAAAGGCGAGCAGGAACCAGATCAAGACGGGCCCATGATACGGGTTCGATCGATTCGCGCCCGGTCGTTCAGCGCTCTACAGCGAGCGCGTCACCTCATTGACGAGCGGTTCGCCGCGGACGTACCGCCCGAGGTTGTCGAGGAAGATCTCGGCGACGCGGCCGGTCGTGCCGTTGCTCGATCCCGACGTGTGCGGGCTGATGATGACGTTGGGGAGATCCCACAGAGCGTCGTCGGAATCGAGTGGCTCCGGGTCGAAGACGTCGAGACCGGCGCCGGCCAGCCTTCCCGATGCGAGCGCATCGGTGAGCGCCGCCTGGTCGACCAGCTCACCGCGGCCCACATTGACGAGCACGGCGTGCGGCGGCATCGCGTCGATCACCGTTGCGCTGATGATCCCCTTGGTCTCAGGGGCCGCGGGGAGCGCTACGACGACGGCGTCAGCGTCAGTCACGACGTCCCCCAGCTCCGTGAGTTCGCGCACGTCACAGGGTTCGTCGCCATGCGCCGACCGTCGCACCACGACGGGGTCCATCCGGAACGCCGTTGCGAGGCGCACCACCTCCTGGCCGATCGGGCCGTACCCCACGACCACGATGCGTTGGCCGTCCAATTCGCGGAACGGAGCCGGCGACCACTCGTGGGCGGCCTGTGCGCGCAGCCAACCGGGGAGGTCACGACTCAGCGCCAGCAGGTAGAGCATCACCGTGCCGGCGATCGGTGGTGCACTCGCTCCCGACGAGGTCGTCAGTCGTGCACCGCGTTCGAGGAACGTCGAGAACACCGGGCTGTCGACACCTGCCGACATCGAGTGGAACCATTCGAGGTTCGACGTCGCCAGGGCGACCTTGAAGAACGGCCCAGCTTGTGCGGGCCACGCGTCGTTGGAGAAGAAGGCGATGGTGATTCGTTCGATCTCGTCCTCGGAGATCTCCTCACCAGTTCGGAGCACGATCGCGTCGAGACCAGGTGCGATCTCCGAGATCCGCTCGCCGTACGCATCGAAGAACGTATCGGTACAGAACAGTGCCATGTCGCTCAGGCGGTGAGTTCGTCGGCGAACTCCGCGAAGACATCGGCGTAGCGCATGGCGTCGGCCTCGGTGTGCATCACCGAGATGAGCCACTGCTCGTCGAGGCCCGGCGGCAGCAGGATGCCGCGGTTGATGCCGTGCATCCACTGGGCGAACGCGAGATCGAAGTCGGTCGCCTTGTAGTCGCGGTAGTTGCGCACCGGATCGATCGACCAGGTGATACAGCCCTTCGCGCCGAACTGGACGGTGTGCGCCGGCAGGTGGGCATCGTCGATGATCTGCTGACACGCTTGGACAAGACGATGGTTGAGGGCGATCGCCGCATCGATCGTCTCACGCGTACACGCCTCCGTGAGGGTGGCCTTCGCGGCTGCCATCACCAGCGGATTGCCGTTGTAGGTCCCGAGGTGGAGGACCTCGCCCGTGGTGATCAGTTCCATGTACTCGGCCTTGCCGCCGAACGCCCCGACGGGGAAGCCGCCACCGATCGACTTGGCGAGCGTGATCAGGTCGGGCGTCACCCCGAGCTGCTTGGTGGCACCGCCGACACCGGCGGTGATCCCGGTCTTCACCTCGTCGAAGATCAACAGCGTGCCGTACTTGTCGCAGATCTCCCGAACCGCTTCGAGATAGCCCGGCAGTGGCAGACAGATGCCGATGTTCTCCATCACCGGCTCGACGATGAAGCAGGCGACCTCACGGCTCGCAAGTGCTCGTTCGAGCGCCGGCGCGTCGTTGTACGGAATGACGATGACGTCGTCGATGGTGCCCTGGGTGATCCCGGCCGACTGGGGAACCGACCACGGCGCGTCCGCCGGACCGGCGCGATCGATCGGCGGTTTGTTCGAGATCATCACCTCGTCGTGGTGGCCGTGATAGCCGCCTTCGACCTTGACGAGCTTCTCGCGCTTGGTGACGCCGCGCGCGAGGCGGATGGCGTCCATCGTCGCCTCGGTGCCCGAGTTGGTCGGTCGCCACATGGGGAATCCATAGCGCTGGCCGAGTATTTCGGCGACTTCGGCATCGAGTTCGCACGGGGTGACGTAGAGCGTGCCGTCATCGAGTTGCGCTTCGACGGCGCGTCGAACGGCCGGGTGCATGTGCCCGGCGAACAACGCACCGAATCCCATGTCGTAATCGATGTACTCGTTGCCGTCGACGTCGATCATCTTCGATCCCGAAGCGTGCTTGACCACGATCGGGTGCGGGTCGTAGGCCTGGAAGCTGGAGGGGACTCCAGCCGGCAGGACTCGGCGGGCCCGTTCGGTTGCACGCTGGGAACCTTTGGTTCGTTCGGCGTAGGTCACCAGCTCGCGCTCGGTGATCTTCTTGGCTCTTGCCGCTAGCTCGGACGTGTGAGTCGAGTCGGTCACGGACATGAGGTATCACTTCCTGATCTCTGTGTTGGACCGGCGAATGCCGGGATCGGACCAGCGTAGAGCCTCCGCGCCCGACCCACCTCCCGACTGCGGTCCTTCGGGGTCGGGTCCGGGAGGACCGGCGGTTCGCTGAGGTGGGCTGACGGCGGACACAATGAGTCCATGAGAACTGCCGCCACCGAGATGCTGGACATCGAGTTCCCGATCTTTGCGTTCAGTCACTGCCGCGACGTCGTCGCCGCCGTGTCGAAGGCCGGTGGTCTCGGCGTGCTCGGCGCCGTCGCGCATTCGCCCGAACAGCTCGAGATCGACCTGAAGTGGATCGAGGCCGAGATCGGCGACCGGCCGTACGGCGTCGACCTCATCGTGCCGGCCAAGTACGCAGGCGACGAGGGCGGTGGGTACACGCTCGACGACATCCGTTCGCTGATTCCCGACACCCACCGCGAGTTCGTCGACGACATCCTCCGCCGCTACGACGTCCCTGAGTTCCCACCCGACGAAACACGTTCGAGCGGTCGCTCGACCGGCGGTCATGGCGGCATCGCCCCGTTCAGCGCTGCGGCTGCCGGCCCGCAGTTGGAGATCTCGCTTGCTCACAAGACGGCGTTCGTTGCCAACGCGCTGGGTCCGCCGCCGCAGTTCCTGATCGACCGGGTGAAGGAGGAAGGTCGTCTGATCGGTGCGCTCGCCGGGCGACCGGTGCACGCCGAACGACACCAGGCCGCCGGTGTCGACCTGATCATCGCCCAGGGCTCCGAGGCCGGCGGTCACACCGGCGAGATCGGTTCGATGGTGTTGATCCCCGAGATCGTCGACGCCGTCGACATCCCAGTTCTCGGCGCCGGCGGCATCGGGCGCGGTCGCCAGATGGCCGCCGCAATGGCGCTCGGTGCGCAGGGAGTGTGGTGTGGCTCGGTCTGGCTGACCACCGACGAGGCCGAGACGCATCCGGTCGTGAAGCAGAAGTTCCTCGCGGCCACGTCGGCCGACACCATCCGTTCGCGGTCGCTCACCGGCAAGCACGCTCGAATGTTGAAATCGGCGTGGACCGAAGAGTGGGATCGCGTCGACACGCCGGATCCGCTCGGCATGCCACTGCAGCCGATCCTCACCAACGAAGCCCAGGCGCGCATCAACCGTGCCGCGCACACGCACGGATCGGGCGCCGAGAAGTTGGCGAACTACTTCGTGGGCCAGATCGTCGGCACGATGAACCAGCCGAAGTCCGCCGGCCAGGTCGTGATGGACATGGTGACCGAGTTCATCGACGCCGTCGAATCACTGGCCGGCCAACTCGAATACTGAGCACCAAAACCACGTTCATGTTGCAGCTCGGATGGGCCGCCCCGTCCGAAGTGTCACGCGAACGGATGCGCGCGCTGAGCGTAGGATTGCCGGGCTCACCCCTTCGCCCACGAGGAGCGCCATGGCCAGCGGTCTCGCCGCACTACTCGATGACATTGCCGCCCTGGCGAAGCTTGCGGCCGCGTCGGTCGACGACGTCGGTGTCGCGGCTGGGCGGGCGAGTGTCAAGGCCGCCGGCGTCGTGGTCGACGACGCGGCGGTGACGCCCGCCTACGTGAGCGGGCTGGCCGCGGACCGCGAGTTGCCGATCATCCGCAGGATCGCGACAGGTTCGCTCCGCAACAAGATCCTGTTCATCCTGCCGGCGGCGCTGCTCCTGAGCACCGTCGCTCCGGTCACGGTGGAGGTCATCTTGATGCTGGGCGGGACGTACCTGTGCTTCGAGGGTGCCGAGAAGGTCCGCCACCGCTTGGGTCGACACGACGCCCACACCGACGAGCATGCGAACGGCGAGAGTGACCTGCCGGCCGTGATGCTCGGGCCGGAGGCCGAGGAGCACACGGTCAAGGGGGCGATCCGCACGGACTTCATCCTGTCGGCGGAGATCATGGTCATCGCGTTGAAAGAGGTGATCGACGAGGGGATCGTCCAGCGTGCGATCATCCTGGCGATCGTGGCGGTACTGATCACCGCGGTGGTCTACGGCGTGGTGGCGCTCATCGTGAAGATGGACGACGTCGGGCTGCGCCTCACCCAGCGCGACGATCAGCGCTCGCAACGCCTCGGGCGGTCGTTGGTGATGGGCATGCCGAAGCTGCTCGCAGCGCTGTCGATCGTGGGAACTGCCGCGATGCTCTGGGTCGGCGGACACATCCTGCTCGTCGGTGCCGACGAACTCGGCTGGCACACGCCATACGACCTCGTTCACGACGTCGAACGCTGGGTCGCTGACGTCCCTGTGATGGGTGGGGTGTTCGCCTGGTCGGTGAACACGCTGATCTCTGCCCTCATCGGCTTCACCGTCGGCTCGATCGTGGTGACGATCGTGTCGAGGGTGCACCGTTACCGCTCGCACGCCACCGCGGCGTGACCTCGAGCACCTCGATCGAGTCAGCTCACGGTGCCCGCTCTACCACAGTCTCAGGTGGAGTGGTACACTCATGCGATGAGTGGTACATACTCGACAACGATGGGAGACCGTGGGCGATTCGTCATGCCTGCCGAGTTGCGGTCCCGCGCAGGACTGACGGAGGGGACGCCGCTCGTGCTGCTCGACACGCCAGGCGGGGTGGTGGTGATGACCCGAGAACAGCTCCGGGCGCGCGTTCGCGAGGAACTCAGCGGGGTCGATCTCGTGGGCGAACTCCTGGCCGATCGGCGCCGAGCCGCAGCCGACGAGGACCACAGATGAACGTCGTCCTCGATGCGTCCGCCGTGCTTGCGTTCCTGCAGGACGAGCCGGGTGCATCCATCGTCGAGGCTTCACTCACGACCGGCGCAACGTGCAGTGCCGCAAACTGGTCGGAGGTCGCTCAGAAGGTTCGAGCTGCAGCCCGGGACTGGGATCTCGTCCGAGCGCTGCTCGTCAGCTATGACGTCCGCGTCGAACCCGTGACCGTGGATGATGCCGAGTGGGCGGCTGGTCGCTGGCGCTCTGGAGAGGGCTTGTCGCTCGCCGACCGGCTCTGCCTCGCTCTCGCCGAGCGGGTTGACGCCGAGGTCCTCACCGCCGACACGACGTGGGGAGCAGCGGGCCGCGTCCGTCAGATCCGCTGATCAAATTGCCGCTGTGCCGAGGCCGGTGGCGTCGAACCAGTCGAGGAAGCGGTCGATCCACGTGTCCGACGGCAGACCACGGATGCGCATCCCGAATCCGTGACCGCCGCGCGCATACATGTGCAGCTCCACCGGCAGGTGGCCGGCCCGCCAAGTTTCGTACAGCGTGATCGAGTCGGCAGCGAGGCCGAGTTCGTCGTCGGTCGCCGCGGCGACGAACATCGGTCCGGAGCCCTCGGGTGGGCCAGCGAGTTCGACACCCCGCAGGGTGGCGTAGATCGGAGCGAGGAAGTCGGGTCGCGCGGCTGGATCGGTTGTGGGCGACCCGTACCGCGACGTTCCCTCCGGCCGAGAACCCCATGAAGCCGACGCGTCGAGCGTCGACACCGAACTCGTCGGCTCGGGCACGAACGAGTTTCATCGCTGCTTCGGCGTCAGCGGTGGCAAGTGGTGCGACGCCCAGCATGTCGTCGAGCATCGCCCCGAGGTCAACGGACGCCTTCCGGACCATCTCGGCGTCAGCGGTGTCGGCGCACGGGACGAGGCGGTAGACGAGCACGAAGGCGGCGATGCCGCGCTCGGCGAGTCGTTCGGCGACCTGCAGCCCCTCGCTCTGGATCGACAGGACGTGATAGCCACCGCCTGGCGCAATGACAACCGCCGCACCGTTGCCCGCTCCGGCTGCGGGGAGCACCGGAATCAGCGACGGCGCGACGACGTTG
Organism: Ilumatobacteraceae bacterium; assembly: GCA_041748635.1. Lineage (GTDB taxonomy): Bacteria > Actinomycetota > Acidimicrobiia > Acidimicrobiales > Ilumatobacteraceae > Sva-07. Next base: position 19,916 of record JBGTCW010000226.1, read on the forward strand.
GTGATCACCTCGGTGTCGAGCAACTCGCTGAAGTACCGCTGCTCGACGTGGGTCCAGGCCTCACTTCCGGGCGCGGGTCCGTCGAACAGCTGGATCGCTTCCATGTCGCGAAGTCTGCCGTACCGGCTTCACCGGCTGGCTACTCGTAGAGGCAGATGGCGCGCAACTCGATGCTCGACCGCGCCGGGTTGCCGATCTCGACGTCGGGATCACGGAACGCAGAGTGCGGTGTGAACCACGTCTCGCCGCGCTCGACGAGGTCCGTGTCGTAGGTGCGGAAAGCGACGACCTCGTCGGGGCGAAGCTCGGGGAAGGCGAACCAGTGGTACTGCCCGGGCTCGGCTGGCCCGAGCACGGCGACGGCCTCGAAGTCGACCCCGGAGCCTGCGTAGTCAGAGACCGGAATCGGGCGGGCATCGGCGGGCGTGACGGTGCGGGCGTCACAGAATCCCAGCGGGAAGTCCATCTTGGGTGGGCCGAGGTTCCGCCAGAACTGCAGGATGACGAGCCTCGACGCCCGCGTGACGTCGTCGGGGGTCACGCCGTTGCGTTCCAGCGATCGGGCCGACCCCGGACGATCGGGCAGATCGTACGATCGTCGCACGAGGTCGTCGTAGCCGATGGCGAAGTCGGAATGCACGAACGCGATCGGCGCCAGGTCCTGGTGTCGCTGCGCATGCTCGGGCCCTCGCTTGATGTGGTTCGACACCAGCGCCACATCGCATCCGGTCAGCTGACGGGCGAGATCCTCCATCTCACGATGGTGGACCGCAGCCAGCTCGTCGTCGTCACCCCAGCTCGACACCGCCGACGTGTGCGCCACGAGTTCGAAGCCACACTCGTCCCAGCCGGGCAGGTCGATCCGTCGCCCGTCGAGGATGTCGACCTCCTCCGGACGCGCTTCGAACTCGCCGCTGCGGGCGGCGAAGTTGAGCGTCGCGCGACAGAACACGTCGTCAGGATTCCAACCCCGTTCGTCCATGCCGTCACGCTACGCCGATGACCAGGGCGCGAACGAACGACGTGCGCATCCCGGCAGCATCGACTCAGCGGTCGTACCCCGGTGCCGGCTCGCTCAGCTTGAACGTGACGCCCTGGTCGTCCTCGCAGATGGCCTCACGCCCCGAATCGTGAGCGTTCAACTCCACGACCGTGCCGCCGGCCACGCGCACCCGCTCGACGGCCTCGTCGAAGTCGCGCACGGCGAACCACATCTCGATCTCGCCGGGCTCGGTGTTGCCGAACGGGTTCTCGGTGGCACGCAGACCGATCGGCATCTCGGTATTGGTGACGTGGTGGCCACCATTGCCCTGCGCCTGGAACTCCCAGCCGAGCACGGCGCCGTAGAACGCTGCGCCGCGCTCGACGTCGGCCGTCGTGAGCGTCATGTAGTATGGCTCAGAGGGGGCTCGACGCGCTGCGATCTGCGCGGCGTCATGGACCGGCGTTCCGACGTTCCAGCGATGGCCGAACGGGTCGACGATCCACGCACTGCGCGAGCCGTGCGCCTCCTCGATCGGGCGCTGAACCACGGCACCACCTCGCACGGCCCGATCGACGAACTGCTCGACCGCAGCCACCTGCAGCACGATGCTGACCGAGCTCCGCGAACCGTCGCGGGTGGGCGCCACGACACCGAGCTGTGGCGCCTCGTCGCTGAGGTAGAACACCGCGCCCGACACGTCGAGTTCCGCGTGTCCGACGCTCCCCTCCCACGGGATGACATTGCTGACGCTGGCGCCGAAGTGGTCTCGGTACCAGTCGAGAGCGGCGTTGGCGTCGTGTACGCAGACGTACGGGGTGATGACCTGGTTCACGGTGGTGCTCCTGTCCGGGTGGTGATCGGTGGCGGCCAGTTGGATGTCGGGCAGGTCGATGGTGACGCGTTCGGGTTCGACACCGAGGGCGCGCTGCACCCGTGCCCGCAACCGAGCTGCGAACAGTGGGTCGACGGCGTCCGTGGTCATCGGGGTCAGCCGGTCGAAGGGGTCGACGAAGTCGGTCACGACACACCTCCGTGCTGTCGTTCGTACACGGTTCGAAAGCGTCGCCGCGCCCGGACCAGGAGTGTCTCGGTCGCCTCAACGGTGCGACCGAGATGCGCCGCGACGTCCGGCACCGGCAGCCCGTCGAAGTAGCGCAGGGCGAGTGCCGAACGGTGGTGGGGACCGAGTTCGGCCATCACGTCGCCGACGAGGTGTTGGTCGATGACGGCGTCCCACACGTCGTCGACGTCGGCGGAGGCTTCCCTTGCGTCGTCGTCGAGGCGACCAGCGCTCGGTCGGCGCGCCGATCGTCGCCACTCGTCGATCAGTTTGTGGCGGGCGATCCCGATCAGCCAGGCCACAGTGACCTCGTCGACTCGTCCGCGGCGGATCTGCGCAACGGCGGCGAGGAAGGTGTCAGCAGTCAGATCCTCCGCCTGGGCACGCTGTCCGCAGCGGGCGTGCAGGTACCGGAACACGTCACCGACGGCGACATCGTAGATCGCCAACAACGTCGCGCCGTGGTCGACCGAAGGTGCACTGGAACCCATCACCTCATCATCGTCCTCGGGCCCCGATCTCCGACACCCCGAATCACCCCGGACACCCCTGCCCACCCCGTTCGTGTGCGGATTCGGATGACCCGACCCATCCAGAATGCAACGCGAACGTGGGTTGGGCGGTGACTTCGGGCGCTCGACGGTGCTTTTCGCGCCGCGTTCCGGCAGCGTTGGAGCGTGAGTTCGCAACGAGTCGACATCGCCGTGATCGGCGCCGGTCCAGCGGGCGCGGCCACTGCGATCCAGGCCGCCCGGTCGGGAGCGAACGTGGTGGTGTTCGAGAAGGGCGCCCACGGACGCGACAAGGTGTGTGGCGACGGCCTCACACCACGAGCGGTCGGCGCGTTGAATGAATTGAAGATCCCACTCGACGACGCCCATCTCATCCGCGGCTTGCGGATGATCGCCGGCAAACAGGTCCGTGAGCTCGACTGGCCGACGACCGACCGGTTCCCGAACCACGGAGCGGTCTGGCCTCGTCGTCGTCTCGACGCAGCGTTGATGGACGCCGCCGTCGAAGCGGGCGCCGAGATCGTCTACGAGACCGAGGCGACCCCGGTGTTCGGCGACGACGGCCGCGTGACCGGCGTCGAGGCCAACGGCAATCGATTCGACGCAGGCCTGACCGTGATCGCCGCCGGTGCACAGGGTGCGGTGGCCCGCAAGCTCGGCGCCGACCGCGTTCCCGACGAACCGTTCGGTCTGGCGATCCGTACCTATGCGGCGACATCTCGTCACACCGACAGCCACCTCGAGGCATGTCTGTCGTTGAAGGACGAGAACGGCGTTGCGATCCCCGGCTACGGCTGGATGTTCCCTGCGGGCGACGGCACGGTGAACATCGGAGTCGGCGCGCTGTCGACCATGAAGGGGTTCAAGAAGCTGAACCTCAACACGTTGCTCGAGTCGTACCGCCACCTGGTGCAGGACGACTGGGATCTCGGCCCGAACATCGAGCGTCCGCGGGCGTGGCGCCTGCCGATGTCGACCCAACGCCGCCACGGTCCGGGCTGGGTGGCGATCGGCGACGCGGCCGGCCTCGTCAACCCGATGAACGGAGAGGGCATCGACTACGGCCTCGAATCGGGCATGCTCGCCGCCGACCTGTTCCTCGCCGACCCGGCGACGGCTCCGGTTCGCTACGACGAACTGGTCGGCGAACGCTTCGACGCCTTCTTGCGGACCGGTCGACGCTTCTCGTTCCTGATCGGGCACCCGTGGATCCTCAAGCCCGGCCTGCGGCTGTCGGTGAGCACCGATGCGATCGCCAACATCACCCTTGCCGTGATGGGCAACCTCGTCGACAACACCACCCCCGGCGCCGCCGGCCGGGTGCTCTCGATCGCCGACAAGGCACTCGGCCTCGCCGATCCGATCCTCCGCAAGACCCGCGCCGCCGCCTGACCCGGCCCTCCGGCGAGCGATGAGCCACGCATGCGTATACGCAGGTCTCGCTCATCGCAGGAGCCGCGACCAGCTGGGGAAAGTGTCAGTCGATGTCCTGGTTGGACAGGCGCCAGGACGCGATCGCGACGGCGACCACAGCGACGACGAGCGGGACGATCACGGCGGTGGCGAGCGTGAAGTCGGCGAGATCGAGGTCGGCGCCGGTGCGATCGACGAGGATCGAGCGGCTGTACTTGCGCAACGCGATCCTGGCCACCCCAGCGCCGGCCTGCGCGATGAACCCCTCCCAGATCAGGATGTAGGCGAGCCCCCACACGATGAAGCGCTTCAGCCACACACCGAACAGCGTGAACACGCCGACATAGCCGACGAGGCCGACCAACGTGGCGAGCAGCGTCCCCGCGACGATTCCGTTGCCCGCCCCGGTGAGGATCGCCGCAGCGACGATCGGCACCACCGTGATCGGCGCCACCAGCGTGGCGGCGGCGAGCGCGGCGCCGACGACGAGGGGCCAACGGTCCATCGGTCGCAGCCACAGGTACACGAGCGTCTTGTCATCGCGCAGGTCGCCGATGGCGGCGCCGGCGAACACGAGCGACACCACCGGAAGCACCACCGCCAACCCGACGCTGGCGATCAGCCGCACCGAGTCGTCGAGTGATGCGTCCGCGCTGCCCAGAGCGAACCCCGAGATCGGCGCGACCAGCGCGAGGAGGCAGAGCCCGATGATGCGCGAGCGGCTCGTCAGCTGCCGCAGCACCACGCGATACGACAGCGCCACGGCCACGCCGGGAGCGACATGGCGAGACGACTTGCGTCGGTCGGGTTGCGCAGCGACGCTCATCGTCCCTCCACGAGGTAGCGGAACACCGACTCGAGGTCGTCGTCGAGCGGCGACACCTCGGTCAGCCGCACGCCGAGCTCCACGCTCAACGCCGCCACCTGCCGACCGAACGCGTCGACGTCGAGCGTGTCGACCATCACGTTGCGATCATCGATCGACAAGCCACTGACCAGGCCGCGTTCGACCAGCGCCGTCGCGAGCTTGCGCGGGTCGGAGGCAGCGAGACGAATCCGGTGGGCGCGGTCGTCCATCAGTTCGCGCAGATCGCGATAGTCGCCGCTCGCGACCAACCGGCCCTGGGCGATCACCAACACTCTCGAGCCGATCTTGGCGACCTCGTCGAGAACATGGCTCGACACGAGCACGCAGCGACCCTCGTCGCCGAGCCGATGGAACAACGAGATCATGTGCCGACGCTGCACGGGGTCGAGCCCGGTGAGCGGCTCGTCGAGGATCAGCACCTCGGGGTCGTTCACGAGTGCCGCAGCCACCTTGACCCGCTGGCGCATCCCCTTGGAGAACTGTCCGACCGGCTTCGTCCCGACGTCGACGAGGTCGACGAGTTCCAGTGCGTGACGCCCGGCGGCGAGCGGATCAGCGACGCCGTGAGTTCGAGCGGCGAAGTCGAGGAACTCGCTGGCGCTGAGATGGTCGAACAGCGCATCCTGCTGGGGCACGAGGGAGATGCGCCCGCGGACATCACGATCGGTTCGCGGATCGGCACCCAGCACGGTGACGTCGCCCCGAGATGGTGGGGTCAGCCCGCACAGCATGCGGAACAGCGTCGACTTGCCGGCACCGTTGGGGCCGAGCAGAGCGGTCACCCCCTCGTCGATGCCGAAGCTGACGTCGCTGACGGCCACTACCGAACCGAAGAACTTCGAGACCACGTTCGCCGCGATCATCCCCCGGTGAGTGGGAACGCTCGGGAGACCCATCGCCCCAGCAACCACGCCCGGCGGCGGAAGCGGACTCGCCGGGGTGACGGGTACATCGGCGCTGGGAGGGGGAAGGCTGCTCATCGGGCGATCACCAGCTTCGAGTACCGCCACCACACCACTGCGATCCCGCCGAACGTCCAGACGAGATTGCTTGCAAGCACCGTCCACGTTGCGAGTTCAGGGAAGTTGCCGGGGTCCCCGAAGATTCGGAACACCAGCTCGAACGGCATGGTCGAGATGTCGATCAACCGCCAGTTCGCCGAGAGATCAGCCCCTTCGACCAGCGCAGCCGCCAGGATGGGCGTGGCGAACAGCAGCAGCACGATGCCGATCGCAGCGAACGCCCGGCGGTCGGTCAGGCTGGATGCCGCCATCGAGACCGCGGCGAGCGCCGCGGAGATGGCGAGGCCTGACAGGACGATCCGTCCGAGCGTGGTCAGCCACCCGACGAGACCGTCGGGCCCGGCGTTCTCGACGGTGTAACCGATCAACATCAGCACCGGCGGCAGCAAGGTGACGAGGCCGAGCATGGTGGCGACTGCAACTGCCTTGGCGACCAGGTACGTCCGCCGATCGAGCGGAGTCGACAGGTACATCGCGAGCATCCCGTTGCGGCGATCGGACACGAGCACCTCGGGGGCGACGAGGGCGGTGAACAACACGATCGCCAAGATGATGAAGCCGTAGTAGCCGGGATAGTCGGCGACTTCCTGCGGGTCGAGGATGTCGCCGGGGATCAAGACCGCGATCCCGATGAACACCACCGCCGGCAGGTAGGCGATGACGATCGAGATGACGGGAAAGATCTTGTTGCGCGCTGGTCGACCGAGGCCGAGTGTCGAGCGGATGCTCTCCCAACTGACGCTGCGGATCGCGCCGGCGACACCCGAGCGACGCCCTTCGTAGCGCTGGAATCCCCGCTCGACGATCTGTGCGTCTCCGCGCAGCGGCACGTTCATGCCGCTCCCCGATCGATCGGTTCCGAGTCGGTGGCAAAGATGTCGTCGAGGGTGCGGCGATGATGGCCGAGGCGACGGATTCGAGCGCCGACGTCGGCGACGCTGCGCGCTGCGAGGTCGAACAGCGCGTCGTCGGCCAACCCGACGACCGACAGCGTCGCTCCATTTCGCCGAACACCGGCACCACCGGCGACGAGCCGTGCCACGACATCGTCGATCGAGCTCGGCCGGTCGACGATCTCCACCAGCTCCAGTTCGATTCCACCTGACGCCCCGGCCAGGTCGGTCATCGAACCCTGCGCAATCAGCTTGCCCTCGGCCAATGCGACGACGTGATCGCAGACCCGCTCGACTTCCTCGAGCACGTGCGACGACAACATGACATCGATCCCGAAGTTGCGATGGACCTGCACGATGATGCTCAGCATCTCGTCGCGCTGCACCGGGTCGAGTCCGTCCGTCGGCTCGTCGAGCACGATCAGTCTCGGGTCGGCGGCGAT
>JBGTCW010000227.1:0-2384 GCA_041748635.1 Ilumatobacteraceae bacterium
GACTGCTCGCCGGCGCCGGTGCCGCGATGGTGCAGTCGTCGTTCGCGCCGATCGCGATTCCCGAGAGCGACAATCCGCTGGCGGGCGGTGAATCCGGCAGCGGCTGGTTCTCGGCACTGATGCTGGCACTGGTGCTCGCGGCGCTCACACTGCTCACCCTGCCGATCGCCCTGGCGTTGCTGTGGGCGCTCGACCGCAACTCCCCCGTCCTCGTCACGGTGTTTGCCGTTGCGGCACTGGCTGCCGGCGCCCTCGTACATCGTGTCGGCATCACGATCGCCGCGAACCGGTGGCGCGACCGCGGCCCAGAGCTGTTCGCCGGCATCGTTCCCGTGCGATGACGGCCTCGCCGTTGTCGGCGGGCGTGGGTAGTGTCTGCGGACATGGACGACACGGCGCTGACCATCGACATCGACGAAACGACCGACGCGACCGACGATCTCCTCGACGACGAACTGCTCGTCGAGGAGATCTCGATCGACGGGATGTGCGGCGTCTACTGACGTCGATGCCGGTGTCACTGCTCGAACAACACCTCGAACTGCACGCGCAGGTGGCACTGCGGCCCGAGCCGTTCGGGGCGCTCGCGTACCACTACGGCAATCGCAAGCTGATCTTCCTCAAGCACCCCGACGTCGTGCGTGTGGTCAGGGCGCTCGACGGACGCACGACGCTGGCCGACACGCTGCGTGCATGCGGCATCGCCGAGCGGCGCTGGCCGTCGTTCGAGGCGGCCATCAACGCCCTCACCGAATCGGAGATGCTCCATGAGCACGAGCCCGTCACGACTGGTTGACCAACTCAAAGGTGGCCTCGACGCCCCGATCTGTCTCACGTGGGAACTCACGTACGCGTGCAACCTCGAGTGCGTGCACTGCCTGTCGTCGTCCGGCCGTCGGGACCCACGCGAGCTGACCACCGACGAGGCCAAAGCGGTCCTCGACGAGCTCCACGATCTGCAGGTCTTCTACATCAACATCGGCGGCGGTGAACCGATGATCCGGCGGGACTTCTTCGAGCTGCTCGACTACTCGATCAGCCGAGGCATCGGCGTGAAGTTCTCCACCAACGGAGCGTTCATCGATGCCGAGAAGGCCCGCCGCCTCGCTGCGATGGACTATCTCGACATCCAGATCAGCCTCGACGGCACCGATGCCGTCACCAACGACGCCGTGCGCGGCGACGGCTCGTACGACACGGCGATCCGGGCGATGGAGCACCTGCGCGACGCCGGGTTCGGCGAGTTCAAGATCTCGGTGGTGGTCACCCGCCACAACGTGGACCAGCTCGACGAGTTCAAGGCGCTCGCCGATTCGTTCGGGGCCCAGCTGCGCATCACCCGACTTCGCCCATCGGGCCGTGGTGCCGACTCCTGGCACGACCTGCACCCGACCAACGCCCAGCAGCTCCAGATCTACGAGTGGCTGCTCGCCCACGGCGACAACGTGCTGACCGGCGACTCGTTCTTCCACCTCAACGCACTCGGCGAAGAGCCGCTGCCGGGGCTGAACATGTGCGGCGCCGGCCGCGTCGTGTGCCTGATCGACCCGATCGGCGACGTGTACGCCTGCCCGTTCGTGATCCACGACGAGTTCAAGGCCGGTTCGGTCCGCGAACTCGGCGGCTTCTCGCACGTGTGGAAGCACAGCGAGTTGTTCGCCGAACTGCGTGAGCCACAGTCGGCGGGAGCGTGTGCGTCGTGTGGCAGCTACGACGCATGCCAGGGCGGCTGCATGGCAGCCAAGTTCTTCGTCGGCATTCCGCTCGACGGCCCCGACCCCGAGTGCGTCAGCGGCCACGGCGAAGCTGCGATGCTCGCGGCCTCGGCCGCCGATCGACCCCGTCCGATGATGGACCACTCGAAGCCGGTCCGTGTCGCATCGCCCGCTCGGGTCCCGGTGACGCTCAGCCGCCGCTGACTGGATTTGTGTCAGCGACACTCGCCGAACTCGACGTCGTGGCTGACACAAACGGCCGGGTTGCTTGCACGTCGAGCGAGCTCGGTGGATCGGCGTCGGTCACGAAGTGCAGCTCCTGCACGGCGCGTGTCATGGCGACGTACAGGAGCCGGGCGCCGCGTGGTGTGATCTCCTGATCGGTCCCCTCGCCGAGGATCTCGTGCGGGTTGACCACGATCACCCCGTCGAACTCGAGTCCTTTGACCGCCTCGGGCCCGAACAGCGGGATCTCGGTGGCATCGAGTTCGTGCACGTGATCGACGGCGACGAGCCCGCTGCGACCCAACGCCTCGCCGATGACGTCGTGGAGTCGAACCGGTGCGACCACCCCACTCACCCGGCGCCGCCGCTTGGTGGCCACGGCAACGTCGGCAACCATCACCGCCAATCCGCGGTCCCCCGTGCCCTGGTCACGGGGGACCGCGC
>JBGTCW010000228.1:0-3236 GCA_041748635.1 Ilumatobacteraceae bacterium
ACCGACATCCCGTTCACCGTCGGCGTGACGTTCATCTTCTCGACATGGCTCACCACGATCCTCGCCGCGATCATCGGCACGCTGATGTTCACCGCCGAGTCTCAGCACGGCACCCTTGCGGCTGCAGTCGCTGCGCAACCCGCCCGATGGGTGACCGTCGCGTCCAAGACGACCGTCGCGGCGAGCTTCGGGCTGGCGATGGGGATCCTCGGGATGATCGGCGGTCTCAGTGGAGCCATCCTGGGCGGACTCCCGGCGGGCGACACGTCGGGGATGGCATCGACAGCGCTGTGGGGGCTGCTGCTCACCACCCTCGCCCCCGTCTTCGGCCTCGGAGTCGGCATGATCCTGCGCCACAGTGCCGCCGCGGTCTCGATCCTGCTCGTCTGGGCGTTCGTGCTGGAGAACATCCTCCGCGCCCTGATTCCTGTCAGCACGGCCAGGTACATGCCCTTCAGTGCGGCCAACAACATGCTCGGCATCTCCTCGGCAACGGACACACCCGAGTCACTCGCAGCTGCATTGACCCCGTTCCAGAATGCGGTGCTCTTCGGTGGCTACGCGTTCGCGCTCCTGGCGATCGGCACGTGCCTCTTCTACCGGCGCGACACGGACTGAGAACGCTGTGCCGGGCCACGAGTCCGGATCGTCGGGATCTCGTTCACCGGAGCACCGTCGAGGCACGAAGCCGCTCCATGCACACTCGAATCGACGAGCTGCACCCCACCTGTGCGGGGGTTCGCGTGGAGCGGCGGAGACACGCGTAACGACGCTCGAGGCAGCCGTGGCAATCGCAGATAGCCGGCAACTGCTCGCTTTCCGACGGACGCTCGCCGCACAGTACGCGCGCTCAGAATCCCGTGGTCGGCGATGCGCGTAGCGCCGCATCGCGGGCCCACTCTCGCGTCACGTAATCACGTCACCGATCCGGCGGTCGGTGATACACCCACTTCGGCTGGACGGTCGAGCGCGTCGCGGTACGTTGGTCGGCGTGGGGGTTGAGTTCTTCGCCGAGCCAGGCCCGTTGACCATGTTGACCGATGACCAGCGCGAGCTCATCCGCAGCCTTGCGCTCGAACCGCTGGACCTGTGCCGCGTGGCCCAACATCTCCTGGTTTCCCCGCCGGACGCGGTCGGAGCGGGACTGACGCTGGAACGCTTGGCGGAACGCAACACGCGCCCGGCTTCCGCCGTGTTCGGTCGAGCGCTCGAACTCGACTCGGCGATCCCGTTGGGCGAGGAACGACCGGCTGGGTCCCGTGTCGTCGGGACCTGCCGGCATTTCGCAGTCTTGGCGACGGCGTTCCTGCGTGCGGTCGGTGTCCCCGCCCGAGGGCGGTGTGGTTTCGCGACGTACTTCGTGCCTCCCCGCAAGGTGGATCATTGGATCGTCGAGTTCTGGTCCGATCAGGAGGATCGCTGGATCCGCGCCGACCCCGAGTATCTCGACCGACCGACGCCAGCGATCGCCCGCACCGAGGATCTCCGCCAGGGCGAGTTCCTCACAGCGGGTGAAGCATGGCAGCTCGTGCGGTCCGGTCAACGGGACCCGATGGAGTTCGGGGTGTTCGGCACCCAGAACTGGGGACCCGGCGAGATCCGTGGCAATGCGATGCGAGACCTCGCCAGCCTCGCCCGCAAGATCGAGATGCTCCCGTGGGATGAATGGGGTCCGATGGAAGCGTCCTACAACGACGAGACCGGTGCCGAGTTCGATCTGCTGATCGACCTGCTCGCGACCGCCACCAACGATCCCGAACAATTCCACCTCGAACCGCTTTACGACCAACTCGCCGTGCCCGAGTCCATGATCTGCTGACTTGGCCGTCGGAACTGAGCAACCAACACCCTCGCAGCGAAATCCGCCGGTTGTGGGCACTATCGCCGAGCACTCCCTACAAGAAGTTGAGGTAATCGCGCTGCGTTTGCGCCCGGCGCGCGGCGGTCGGCCGCAACGCCAAATCTGTAGGATCCGCTGGTGAACACCAGTAGCCCGCAGACGATCCCGCTGCCGGCGGATCCAGTGCTGCGCGCCATGGCCATCGCCATGAGTGATGCCGGGCAGTGGGGCGAGATCGTCGATCACAATTGGCGGTGGGTGTACGTCACCGACGACCTTCGACTCAGCTACGGCGGGCTGCTCGAACTGGCCGATGTGGCGGTCGGTGAGCACTATGTCGGACAAGCGGCGGTGGAGACGCGGCTCGGGTGGCGAGCAGGTCCGAACACGCTCGAGATGGCTCGCGCCACGTTCGCCGCCGTCGGAGGCCTGATCCTGGCTGACGCCACAGGCGGCCACGAGGAGCTGAATAGGACGGTTCATCCCGCGTTGCGAGACGTCATCGACCGTCTGTCACCAGACTTTTCACCAGCGCTGTCGTTCGAGTGGCTCGGCATGCACAGTGGCAACCAGGAATCAGCCTGTGTCACCGCGGTACGACTGCACGATGCGGCCGGGAGGTTCGCGGGAGTTGCGTTGACCTATAAGCCCGCGGCCAGCATGGCGGTGCTGGGGGCAGTTGCGGGCGCTGGCGATCTGCGGCACTTCAAACGTATGCAGAGCGTCGCTAAACCGTCCCGCCGACCTGCTGCGATCATGTTTGCCGATCTCGAAGCGTCATCACCGCTCGCCCAGCGTTTGTCCACCGCCAGCTATTTCGCACTGGGTCGCCGCCTCGTCCGCTTGGCCGACCAATGCGTCATCGACGCCGGGGGTCTTGTCGGCCGTCATGTGGGAGACGGAGTGGTCGCGTTTTTCCTCGCCGAGACCGCCGGGTCGGAGTCCGCGGCAGCCCGTGCATGCGTCACAGCGGCTCGATCGTTGCGGGCGTCGCTCGGCGAGGCTGCCGAGCGCAGCGGCCTCGCACCCGAGGAGGTCCGCCTGCGTTTCGGTCTGCACTGGGGATCGAGGCTCTACGTCGGCCAGATCACCACCGCCGGCCGTTCGGAAATCAACGCCCTGGGCGACGAGGTCAACGAGACCGCCCGCATCGAGGCGTGTGCCAGCGGAGGACGCTGCCTCGCGTCCAAGAACCTCCTGGAGCGGCTCGAATCCGACGACGCAGAGGCCCTCGATCTGAACCCCGACGAAGCCACCTACGTACTGCTCGGGGATCTCGACACGGCAACCGACAAGGCCCGGCGAGACGCCCCCGCCGTCCCCGTGTGCAGCATCTAGCAAGCCGTTGCCGGGACACAGCGCTCCGCGTCGCTCACGTCGGGGTGCGGACCCGGCG
>JBGTCW010000229.1:0-1652 GCA_041748635.1 Ilumatobacteraceae bacterium
GTTCCAGCAGGTCGTCGACAAGCTGTTCAGCTTCGGCGGCGCCCGCGGCGAGAGCCCCGAGAGTTCGTTCAGCCTCGCGCGACGCTTCCGCGAACTCGCCGGGTTCTCCGACGACGAGGTCGAGATCATCTCGCAGATGGATGCCGACGCGCTCGAAGAGCGCAAGGAGGCGGTCCGCAAGTACCGCGAGCGCGTCGGCGCCGACACCTGATCAGCCACGACGAATGTCCGACACACCGACTGCCGCGCCGGTCTCCACGGCCAAGGTGACCGTCTCACCCGAGGAGTTCGCGTTCGTCAACTACGACGCCGCGGAGATCGCATCGATCGTGGCCGAACTCGCCGAACAGCTCGAGATCGCCAACCTGATCCACGTCGTCGTCGACGAGACGACGCCGCTCGCCAAGGTGTACGAGGAGATCGAGGCTGCGTCGTCGGACGCCACCATCACGCTCTACGCCGAAAGCGGTGCGCTCGAGAACCGCAAACGCCCGACATCGTTCAGCGCAACGAGCGCCCGCGAGTCGCTCGGGAGGATTCTCCTGCGCGCCCACGACCGCATGCGCCCCGACTTCGCCGACGCACCCCGTGACCTCGAGCTCACCTTGATGCAGAACGCGGCCTGGGACACCTACTGTGCCGGTCGCCTCGCTCGCATGGGCGTCGCCGTCAACGAGCAGCGCTGGCGTTACAACCATCGCAACCGGTTCGGCTTCGACGACGGCGTCGACACGGCGTTCGACGCACTCTGGGCTGCCGACGACCTCGGCTGGGCCGACGTCGTGGCCACCGCCAGCGGCTGAACACCGCAAGCGGCAACGCTCAGGACCCCGCCACGGCCGTCAGTCGCACCGGATCGTCAACGTGGCCGCCCGTGGCTCCACGCCGGGCACGTTCGAACTCATCTCGCCGGAGACCGTCACATCGCGGTCGCCCACCGTGAAATCCGTCGGCGCTGCCTCGGTGCCGCCGATGCTCGTCCCGAAGTACCACGCCTGGACGGGATCGACGGTCGAGATGCTCACCGAGACCTCGTCGCCGAAGTCGCTGTCGTAGTCGAGGTACAGGATGTCACCGGCATCGCTCACTCCGTCGAATGACGCCATCACGATGCCGGAGGAACGTGCGATGAAGCACGAGTAGGGGTCACCGGTCGGCGCGAACTCGTAGGTGGCGTCGTCGAACACGACCACCGCGCTGCCGGAGTTGTAGTCGCCGTCGGACGCGTCGCCGTCGTCGGCGTCGTCGGCGCCGTCGCTCAGCTGGTCGTCGCTGGGCCCGACGTCAGCGGACGCATCGTCGGCGATCGACTCGGCGTCGTCGGTGCCCACATCGGCCGCCGAATCCTCGGGGGCCGCGGCGGTGTCGTCACTGCCGCAGGACGAGAGGGCGGCGGCACCGACGGCGAGCAGCGCAACGACGCGACGGGTGGTGGTTCGCATGATGGGTATCTCCTGGTTCGGTGCCGGCGGCTACGTGGCTGCCACGATAGGTACCGGGTCTGAAAGTCTCGTGAAAGTCCGGTGCGCTCCGGCTCTCGGTGGAGCGCCACGGGGTCCCTATAGTCCGGTCATGACTCCGCGGCGCCGGCGCATCCCGACCAACGGCGTCGAACTCGATGTGATCGACGCCGGGACCGCCGGCAACCCGGT
>JBGTCW010000230.1:0-2196 GCA_041748635.1 Ilumatobacteraceae bacterium
TCGCCGTCCAACTCGGCGTAGGTGTGACCGAGGCCCTGGTCCGGTTGCGCGCCTTCGCCTTCTCCCAGAATCGGCTCGTTGTCGATGTCGCCAACGACGTTGTGGCGCGCCGGGTACGCCTGACCAACGACGACCCGCCCGACCCATAATCGCGTCACCGGCCCCCCCGGGTGCTCTTCTGATCTGGCCCCGCTCGGAGTTGTAGTCCCAATCGGCGGCTCGGGGACGGGATTGCGTGACGCCTCAATGGGGCTTCGAAACGAAGTGGCATACCTGATGCGCCGCACCGCCCGGGACTGACGGTGCCGATATCGAGGGGCGTACGCCGTGGAGGCAGCTCGTCGAGCACACAGGCCGGGCGGGGTCACCCCCGTGCACCTACACTTCACCCGTGGTGACACATGATGGCGGGGGGACGTGAGCACGCAGGAGATCCCCGAGGGGACGGTCACCGTGCTGTTTACCGACCTCGTCGAGTCGACGCAGCTCAATCAGTCGCTCGGTGACGACGCCGCCAGGCAGATTGGTCGGCAGGTCGAGGAGTTGGCCCGCCAGGCGGTGGCATCCAACCGGGGTGCGCTGATCAAGGAGATGGGCGACGGTCTGATGGCTGCGTTTTCGTCGGCGCGGCGTGCGATCGCAGCAGCTCGCGAGATGCAGGTGCAGATGCGTCAGCTCCACCGCAATGGTCTCGACGCAACGGTCCAGATGCGAATCGGGCTGCACACCGGTGAGGTGATCGACGAGGACGGCGATCTCCACGGCGAGACAGTGATCATCGCCAAGCGCGTCGAGGGCCTCGCTCCGCCGGGTGGGATCCTGGCGTCGGAGACCGTGCACGGCGTGTTGGGCACCGCCCGCAATGAACTCGTCGACCAGGGAGCCGCTCAGCTGAAGGGGATCGCCGCCGACTGGCGCCTGTACCTCGTGCCGTTGCCGACCGAGGAGGACGACGCCGAGTCCGGCCTCGCCGACACGGTGCCCACGCCGTACATCGGGCGGACCGCCGAGCGCGAGACCTTGCGCACGATGCTCGAATCGGCCGTCGGTGGTCACGGCGGACTCGTGCTGATCGGCGGGCCACCGGGCCAGGGCAAGAGCCGCCTGACGCGTGAGGCCGCGGCGATGGCCGAGCGCCTCGGGATGGTCGTGTACACCGGCAACTGTCTCGACATGGAGTCACCGCCGCCCTACCAGCCGGCCATCGACCATCTCGAACAGGCGGCCCGGTCGGCGTCGCCGGAAGGCTTCCGTTCGGCGCTCGGGGTGAACGCTCCCGAGGTCGCGAAGCTCCTGCCGTCGCTGCGCCAGCGATACGACGACATTGCGCCGTCTCCGGATCTGATGCCGGAGCAGGAGCGCCGGTACATGCTGCACGGGATCGGCGAGTTCATCGAGCGGGCGGCGAACAACCGGCCGATGGTGCTCACCTACGAAGACCTGCACTGGGCCGACGAGTCGACGTTGCTGCTGCTTCGTCATCTCGGCGGTCGGGCCAAAGAACTCCCGTTGTTGATCATCGGCACGTTCCGCGACGACGAGCTCGAATCGGGGCGACCGCTCACCACGGCGATCGGCCCACTGTTCCGCGACGTCGGTGCGGTCGATCTGCGACCGCGCCCGATGACCGTCGACGAGGTGCATTCGATGCTGACCGCACGTGCTGGCAGCGACGCACCGCCGGAGCTGGTCGACCTCGTGTACTCCGAGACGCAGGGCAACCCGTTCTTCACCGAGGAGCTCTTCCGCCACCTGCGAGACAACGGCCGGCTCTTCGACGACGAGGGACGCTGGCGATCGGGCTTCGAGATCGGCGACACCGAAGTGCCCCAGGGCGTGCGATTGATCCTCGATCGGCGCCTCGATCTGCTCGGCCCCGACCACCGCAAGATGCTGGCGTCGGCGGCGGTGATCGGACGGACCTTCACCTTCAACACGCTCGCCGCCGCGTCGAATGCCGACGAGGACGACCTGTTCGATGCGTTGGAGGCGGCCGAGCGCAGCCACCTGATCGAGGAGCTGCCGGCCGATCACCCGGCGGACTACCTGTTCGTGCAGGAGCAGATCCGCCAGACGCTCGTGGGTGAGCTGTCGCTGGCGCGGCGTCAGCGGGTGCATCTGCGCATCGCCGACGCCATGGAGCAGACCGGGTCGCGGGCAGCCGTGGAGCTGGCGCACCATCTGGTATCCGCCGGG